>NZ_CALFQK010000063.1:0-37127 GCF_937921195.1 uncultured Salinicola sp. | reverse complement strand
TGGCCGGGGCGTGTGTCGTGATAGGGGCAGGTGTCATGCCGCTTCCTCCAGTTTATCAGTGGCGTTGTCGGCCAGAAGTCGTGTGGCGTCATCGGCGCCGAACAGCAGTACGTCGCGGCAGGCGCTCAGGTCGTGGGCTTCACGGGCGTGATGGAAATAGCCGGGGCCGGCGATGGTATCGCCGTAGAGCACCGCGCCGACGAGACGATCGTCGTGCAGCAACAGCCGACGGTAGTCGCCGTTCTCGGCATCGGCGTAGGTCAGCGTCTCGTGCCCTGGCGGAATCTCGACCGGGCCGAAGGCAAAGATCGAGATATCCGCGACCTTGAGACGGGTTGCACACGGGATCTCGCGGTAGGGGGCGCTGCGCTGGCCGCAGAGCCGAGCGGCGAGCACATCCACCTGTCGCCAGATCGGGTCGACCAGACCGTAGGTGTTGCCCTCGAACTCGCAGCAATCGCCGAGGGCGTGAATGGCGGGGTCGCTGGTCGTCAGCGTCGCGTCGACGACGATACCGCGGGCGACATGCAATCCGGACTGTCGGGCCAGTGCCGTATGGGGCTTGATACCGGCGGCGACCACCACGCAGTCGGCAGGCAGTCGGCGGCCATCCTCCAACCGTACCGCGACCACGTTGCCATCGGTATCGCCTTCGCAGGCGGCCAGGTGAGCGTGGGTTTCTATGGTCAAGCCGCGGCTCTCCAGTTCGGTACGCAGCCAGCTCGCCGCCGTCTCATCCAGTTGCCGGTTCATCAAGCGCTCGCTGCGCTGCAGCACGCTGACGGTCAGCCCTCGCTTGCGCAGACCTTCCGCCGCCTCCAGCCCCAGCAGCCCGCCGCCGATGACGACCGCACGGCTACCCACGGGTCGCGACGTGAGCCAGGCGGTATCGACGAAATCGCGGAACCCGCCGACATTGCCCAGCCGAATGCCGGGAACGTCCGGCAGGGCAGGGCGCGAGCCTGTCGCCAGTACCAGGCGGTCGTAAGCCACCTGTTCGCCCCGGTCGGTCCGGATCCGGCGTCGTCGCCGGTCGATGGCGACCACCCGTTCGCCCAGCCGCCATGTCACGCCCGCTGTCGCGACGTCCTCGAGGGGGAGGTCGAGTGCGCTGCGTTCGATCTCGCCGGCCAGCCACGGCGACAACAGGATGCGGTTGTAGGCCGGCGAGGCTTCCTCGCCGATGACCGTGATGCGGTCGGGGCGGTCCGGACGTTTCAGCAGCGCGCTCAGCAGGCGATGGCCGGCCATGCCGTTGCCGACGATCACCAGATGCGCCGGGGCGCTGCAGGTATCCGAGGGCGGGTTCCGGGAAGCGTTCGGAAACCCGTTGAGGGAATCGTTCTGGGACATGAGGTCTCTCCCATCCGGCGTCGTGGCCGCCCCGTCAGGTGCTGGCCAATAACGAAAAAGGCGCCTGATGACACGAAGCGGGGCTTCGCGGCATCAGGCGCCTTTGCCTGAAATTCGAACAGTGTCTGTCTCGCTGTCATGCGGTGGATGCCGGCGGCATTGCGGGCATCGTTTCGCGTCGACGCGACCGCCGTTGGTCGTCGTCACGTCGTAGGAAGCGAAAAGCGTGCCAGCGCGATCCCGATATCGTCATTTCAGCGAGATGAGGGGACTCTTCGGGCGCCGGGATATCGAGTTTGCGCAACATCGGTGCGCAGGCGGCGATGGCTGCACCAATGCGGGCCGTAGCGCCCGTCGACGCGTGGGGCGAAGCCGACGACGCCATGGGTCGAATGCGGCAAATCCTTGTTCTTCGGCTTTTCTGGCGATGTTGGACCCGTTCTTGCCTGTTTCAGGTCATCAAATGAAGTTGATCAGAGAGTCCTCGTCCCGATGGACACGATCGATGCCAACGGCGGCATCGATCCAGCCAGGGCGATGAGATTATCGATAACGCGCGGACGGGCAGTCATCTGTTTCGCCGCCAGCAGGCAACGAGGCCTGACGTCACCTTGAGTGATGTCAGGCCTTTTGCGTTTTTGGAGGCTCGCAATGTCAGATCGGCAGGCCAAGGGCCGTTCGATTACCGAAGACACCGCTACCGGTCCGGCGATTACGGACGCCACCACCTGTCCTTATTGCGGCGTCGGGTGTGGGGTCGTCGTCGAGCACGACGGTGAACGGGTGAGCGGCGTCGAGGGCGATCGGACGCATCCGGCCAATTTCGGCCGGCTCTGCGTCAAGGGTAGCGCCCTTCACGAGACCCTGGGCGACGAAGGGCGCTTGCTGCGCCCCCGTGTCGACGGCAAGTCGGTGGACTGGACGACGGCGCTGGACGCCGTGGTCACCCGGTTGGCGTCGACGCAGCGCGAGCACGGCCGGGGCGCGGTAGCGGCGTATCTCTCCGGCCAGCTGCTGACCGAGGACTATTACGTCGCCAACAAGCTGTTCAAGGGCTTTCTCGGCACGCCGCATGTGGATACCAATTCACGGCTCTGCATGGCCTCGGCAGTGGCGGCCTACAAGCGCGCCTTCGGGGCCGATGCCGTGCCGTGCTGCTACGAGGACCTGGAGTGCGCCGAGCTGGTGGTACTGGCGGGTTCCAATCTGGCCTGGAACCATCCGGTACTCTATCAGCGCCTGAAGGCGGCCAAGGCGCGTAATCCATTGATGCGGGTGGTGGTGATCGATCCGCGCGTGACCGACAGTTGCGAAATCGCCGATCTCTACCTGGGGCTCGAGCCGGGCAGCGATGCGCGGCTGTTCAATGGCCTGCTGGCGTGGATGGAGGAGAAAGGACGGGTCGATCGCCGTTATCTGGAGCGCCACACCCAAGGATTCGAGGCGGCACTGAACGCCGCCCGCGAGGACGACACCCGCCTCGCGGCCATCGCCCGCGACTGCGATGTCGATCTCGAACGGTTGGAGACCTTCTTCTACTGGTTCGCGACCCATCTGCACGTGGTGACGCTCTACTCCCAGGGCATCAACCAGTCGAGCAGCGGCACCGACAAGTGTCAGGCGATCATCAACTGCCACCTGGCCGGGGGCAAGATCGGGCTGCCGGGGGCCGGGCCGTTCTCGATCACCGGACAGCCCAATGCGATGGGCGGTCGTGAAGTCGGTGGGCTGGCCAACCAGTTGGCCGCGCACATGGACTATCACACGCCGGGCGCCATCGATCGGGTCACCCGTTTCTGGCAGACGGCCTCGCTCGTGCCGACGTTGCCGAACGAGCCGGGGCACAAGGCCGTGGAGCTTTTCGATGCCATCGAACGCGGCGAGATTCGCGCCATCTGGATCATGGCCACCAATCCGGTGGTCAGCATGCCCGACGCCAACCGTATCAAGCGCATCCTGGCGGCCTGCCCGCTGGTCATCGTCTCCGACTGCATGGCCAACGCCGAAGTGCTGGAAGTGGCGGATATCGTGCTGCCGGCCAGCAGCTGGGCGGAAAAGGATGGCACCGTGACCAATTCCGAACGCCGGATCTCGCGCCAGCGAGGGTTGCTTCGGCCGCCCGGTGAAGCGCGCCACGACTGGTGGATCATGAGCCAGGTCGCGGCCGGGCTGGGCTTTGGCGAGGCGTTCGGCTACGCGCACCCCGCCGATATCTTCACGGAGCATGCACGGCTTTCGGGTTTCGAGAACCCCTCCGACAAACCGGGCGAGGATGCCAGGTTGTTCGACATATCCGGCCTCGCGGCGCTCGATCGTGCCGGTTACGAGGCGCTGGCGCCGATCCAGTGGCCAGTCAACGGTGGCGCCCCTCGGGGCACCGCCCGGCTGTTCGAGGATGGCCAGTTCGCCACGCCGGACGGCCTGGCGAAACTGCTGCCGGTGCGCCCGCGGGGGCCGCAGCAGGAGATCAGCGTTCGGCGGCCGTTGCGACTCAACACCGGACGAATCCGCGACCAGTGGCACACCATGACCCGTACCTGGCGCGCGTCTCGTCTGATGAATCATCGCCAGGAGCCGTTCGTCGAGATGCATCCCGCCGATGCCGAAAGCCATGGGATCGCCGACCAGCAACTGGTCGAGCTCGATGGTGCCGGGGGGCGATACCGGGCGCGAGCACGACTGGCCAAGGGCCAGCGACGTGGCGAGCTTTTCGCGCCGATGCACTGGAACGACGCCTTCAGCGGCCAGGCCAAGATCGGCGGGCTGATCGCGCCGATCACCGATCCGGTCTCCGGTCAGCCGGAATCGAAACAGGGCGCGGTAAGCCTGAAACCGCTCGAGACGGCCTGGGAGGCGACATTGATCGTCGCCGGCGATCTCGCCGGGACGGTGGATCCACGCGACGACTGCGCGTACTGGACACGCATTCCCATGGCTCACAGCCTGCGCTGGCAGCTCGCCGGCGAGCCGGCGCTGGAAAATCGCGACTGGCTGGCCTGGGCCGAGAGCCGGCTACCGCTCCCGGCGACACAGTGGAGCCGGGACAGCGCCCGGGAGCGGCTGCGCGCCAGCGGCCTCGAGGCGGGCCGACTGCGCTGGTGGCTGATGGTGGGGCCGCCGGCGGCGTTGCCGGCCCTGCACTGGCTGGATGCCTGTTTCGCCCGTGGGCCGGATGCGTCGCTGGATCCGGCCACGCGCCGACGCATCCTGGCCGGTTGTGCCAGCGGTGCCCGCGATCAGGGAGCGATCGTCTGCAGCTGCCACCAGGTCGGCCAGCGTTCGATCGTCGAGGCGGTCCGTGCCGGCGATGCCAGCGTCGAAGCGCTGGGCGCCAGGCTCGCCTGCGGTACCCAATGCGGCTCCTGCCTGCCGGAATTGAAATCCCTGCTCGAAGAGGAGAGCGCCCATGTCAGCGTATAACCCGTCACGCCCGGTATCGATCAAGGTGGGCCAATGGATGGCCCGCGTCTGGCAGACCGGCCGGGAGCGCCTGACGAACGAAGGTCGACGTTCGACGACAGGCACGTCGTCGGCCGAGCGCGGCCACGTCTACCTGGTCGGGGCCGGCCCGGGGGCGGCGGATCTGCTGACGCTGCGTGCCGCGGGTCTGATCGAGCGCGCCGAGGCGATCGTCTACGACCGGCTGGTGGGCGAGGATATCCTGGCGCTGCTTCCACGGGGTTGCGAGCGTTACTACGTCGGCAAGGCGCGCGGCCACCACAGCGTGCCCCAGGCGGAGATCGGCCGCCTGATGGTGCGCCTGGCCCAGGCCGGCAAACGCGTGGTGAGGCTGAAGGGCGGTGATCCGGGCATCTTCGGCCGCCTGGGGGAAGAGCTTGCCGCGCTCGCCGAAGCCGGGATCCCGGCGGAGATCGTCCCCGGGATCACCGCCGCGTCCGGTGCGGTAGCGGCCATGGGGCTGCCGCTGACGGATCGCGCCCACGCCCAGCAGGTTCGCTTCATCACCGCCCAGGCCTGTCGCGAAGACCAGGTTCTCGATTGGCGTGGTTTGGCCCGGCGTGACGAGACGCTGGTGTTCTACATGGGCCTGAGTCATGTCGAAACCATCTGCGAAGAATTGATCGGCGCCGGGCTGCCCTCCGACTGGCCGATCATGCTGACCGCCAACGCCTCGCTGTCGCAACAGCAATCCCTGGTCGGTACGCTGGCGGACATGCCGGAGCGACTCGCCGCCAGCCCCTTGCCGTCGCCGTGCCTGATCGTGGTGGGTAGCGTGGTGACAATGGCCAGCGCCTGGGTCGGACGCGACGCGACGGCCACGGCTCGCTGAACGGCACTGGGCAGGGTGGCCGCCGGCGCGTAAACTCCGCGCCTTCCTCTCGATCGGAAACGACCATGAGCCAGCCATCAGGAACGACCATGAGCCAGTTGCCTCCCTGCCCGCAGTGCGGTTCCGAATACACCTACGAAGATGCCAGCGTTCTCGTCTGCCCCGAATGTGCCCACGAGTGGACCCTCTCCGAGGCCACGAGCGGTGATGCCGACGACCGACGGGTTACCGATGCCCATGGCACGCCGCTCGTCGATGGCGACAGCATCACCGTGATCAAGGACCTCAAGATAAAGGGCTCTTCACAGGTGGTGAAAGTGGGCACCAAGGTCAAGAACATTCGTCTGGTCGATGGCGATCACGATATCGACTGCAGGATCGACGGTATCGGAGCGATGAAGCTCAAGTCCGAGTTCGTCAAGAAGGTCTGACATCAACAGGGTCTGACATCAAGAAGCTCTGACATTGAATCGACGCCGGCTCCGGCGTTGGATCTATCGGGCTCTCTAGCCGTCGAGGCCGTCGATCGGCTTGGGATTCAGCATCACGGGTGGGGCCATGATGGACTGGAATATCTCTCGGTTGGACCGCGCTGACACGCTCGGCATCGAAACGGTATCGCGTTGGACCTTCGGCGCCTGGGGCGGACTCCACCCGCACACGACCTTCGACGAATGGCGGGACGACACCCGCGAGGATTGCGGTGCCAGAGGCGTGCCTTCGGTATTCGTGGCCATGAACGATGGCGAGCCGATAGCTACCGCGAGCCTGACACTCAGCGACATGAGCACTCGGCCCGCCATGGGGCCCTGGCTCGCCTCCGTTTTCGTCCTGCCGGCCTGGCGCGGCCGCGGTATCGCCTCGGCATTGGTGGCGACGGTGGAGACCGAGGCCCGGGAAGCGGGTTGTCGGCGACTTTATCTCTACACACCCGACCAGGTGGCGCTCTACGCGCGGCTGGGCTGGGTGCCCTTCGAATCCGTGATCTATCGTGGCGAGCGCGTCACGTTGATGCACCAGGACCTCTGAAAAAAGCCGCTACCCGGAGGCAGCGGCGAAGATCGCATGGACTCGCGATGGAGAGGGGCGTGATGACAAGGCGTCATCGCAGGGGCGCGCGCTCAGCCGGCAGCAGCCCCCCGCTCGGCATCCCGAGCGACATGGCGCTCGCCCTCGGCCTGGCGATAGGCCGCATCTTCGGTCGCTTCTGTCTCCGTGGAGAACCTGACCGCGAGCGCGAATAGCGAGGCGGCGATGACTGCCAGACCCAGATAGAAAAGACCCTGTTGATAGGAGAGCGATTCCGAGCGAAACAGGAAGCCGGCGGCCACGGCACCGGCATTGCCGCCGGCACCGACGATCCCCGCCACCGCGCCCAGCGCCTGCTTGTTGATGAACGGCACGACCCCGAAGGTGGCGCCCTCCGCCATCTGCACGAACAGGCTGAACACCAGCATGATGCCGATCGCTACGGCCAGGGTCTGCATCTGGGCGAAGCCCAGCAGTGCCACGCCCTCGCATAGCAGCGCGATGAACAGCCAGCGCACGCGCCCCTTGAGTCCGCCGTTGCGCGCGAACAGGTCCGAGAACACGCCGCCGAGAGTGCGCGCGAACAGGTTCATCAATCCGAACAGCCCGGCGATCAGCCCCGCCGTGGCCAGGTCCAGCGAGAAGGTGTCGAAGAAGTAGATCGCGGCGATGTTGTTGATGGTGAGTTCCACGCCGAAGCAGGCCGCGTAGACCACGAACAGTGCCCAGACGCGGATGTCCCGGGCCGCGGCGATGAAGCTCTGCAGGGCGCCGTGTTCCCGGGTGGCCGGCGGCAGTTCGCCACGCGCCCGCAGATCGCTGAAGTTTCCATCCGGCGCGTCCTGGGTGAAGCGGTAATAGGCCAGGCCGGTCAGCAACAGCACGATGCCGGGCACCACCATCGCCAGCCGCCAGCCCAGGGTCTCGCTGACACCCAGCATCAGCACGCCGGAAAACACCAGCGGCATCAGGATCTGCGTGGTGCCGCCACCGAGGTTGCCCCAGCCGGCGGTGGTGGCATTCGCCGTGCCGACCACGTTGGGCGCGAACATCACGGTGGAGTGGTACTGGGTGATGACGAAGGACGCGCCGATCGCGCCGATCGCCAGTCGAGCCAGCAGGAAGCTTTCGAAGCTGTCGGCCAGGCCGATCGACATGACCGGCAGCGATCCCAGGCAGAGCAGCCAAATGTAGGTCTTGCGCGGACCGAGCCGGTCGCAGAGCAGCCCGATCACCAGTCTGACGACGATAGTGATGGCGACTGAGGCGATGATCGTGTTGCCGATCTGGCTCTTGGTCAGACCCAGGTCGTCGCGTACGACGGCCATCAGCGGGGCGATGCCGAACCAGCCGAAGAAGCAGACATGGAAGGCGAACCAGGATAGATGGAAGGCGCGCATCTGCGGCGTGGAGAAACTGAACAGGCGGATCTTGTTGGCTTTGTGGCGGATGTCCATGAAGATCTCTCTCCGATGGTGACGGGCATGAAAAAACGGCGTCCACCGCTCGTCATGCCGGGCATGAGAAGCGATGGACGCCGTTGTCCGTTGCGGGCCTCGGCCGTCGTTGGCCGGGCATCGCGATGATGGGTCGGGAGTCGTCTGACGACGTCCCGGTCGGGCCGCCTTTGGTCCGAACTCATCGAGTCAAGCAGAAGGCGTACCAGAATCGCCGTTAGCGACGAGATTCAACAACATAAGCCCGATCCCGTGATGCACGACGACGGAAGCGCGAGCGGATGGAGCCTCAGGTCGGTGCAACGACCCCGCTCACTGCACCAACAACGTCTGGCGGGCGGTTCGAGGTCCTGGTTCAGGCTCGCCTGGGTTCAGAGGCGCTTCGAGGAGAGCATCTCTACCAGGTCGATCACGTTCTGGGCGACCTCGATCAGTGGCTTGCTCTGGTCCATGGCGGTCTTGCGGAGAAGCCGATAGGCCTCGTCCTCGGATAGCTGCCGGTGCGTCATCAGCAACCCCTTGGCGCGATCGATCCGCTTGCGATCGCGTAGTGTCCGGCGGGTAGTTTCGAGCTCGTCGCTGATCTGCTGCAGCCTGGCGTTCTGCAGCTGTACCAGGTCGATCAGCGAGCGACTGAAGCGTGAATCCATCGTATTGGCGGTCAGGGCGCCAAGCCCCGCTGCCTGGTCCGAGGCCGGTACCTCCAGCAGCAGGTTCAGCGGAGCCGCCCACGGCTCCCCATTCAATGCCTCCTGCGGACCCGAGCCATTTTCGATGTCGCGTTCGGTCTGGACGATGCGCTCGCGGCAGCTGTGCTGAAGCTCCTCGACCAGACGATCCTCGATCCCCTTCATGGCGTCGATGCGCTGGGTGGCGATCGCGAACCACTGCTCGCCGGGATCGTCGAGATCGCCAGGTAGCGGTGTCTCCTGCGTCGCCAGTTCACGCAGCCGATCGATGGCGCCGTGAACCGGCTGGTCGAGCTCCCGGCGCCAACGAGAGGCCAGGTCGGCACTGGCGAATTCGGCGAAGGTCTCGAAGCAGCGCTGCTGGGCATCGATCAATTGGCGTAGCGTCTGGCGATGGGCCTCGTCGAAGGCGCCCAGCGTGAAGCCGAAGGCGCCGCAGGCGCGCTCCTGTCCGGCCAGCTCCTTGCCCTGGATGAAGTGGAACAGACACACCAGCACGCGGGTGATTTCGATGTCGCCGGCGGTATCCGCGGCTTCGAAGATGACCGATAGCAGGTTGCTGATCAGGCGGTTGAACAGCCGCACGGCGTCGTCCGCGGTCAGGCGGTGTGCGTCGATCTCCAGGCGGATGCCGGGGAGCGCATCGAGCCCGTGCCAGACCGCGGCGACCCGGATCAGCAGGCGGGTGTTGGCGAGCCGGTGCGGGGCTCGGTCGGTTTGTGGGGTTGCCCACTCTTCGAGGCGCTGGCGAAGCGTGGTCTCGGCTTGCCGGCTGTCGGCGATACGCTGGCGGCGTTGCGTGGCGAAGCGTCGGCCTCGTGAGCCGAGGTAGATACTGGAGGCGCCGCGCTCGCGTTGCAGCGCATGCACGAAACGGCTGATGTCGCCGACGACGGCGGCGGTTTCCGCCAGGCCGGCCAACTGCTCGATCTCGGAAATCTTGGCCGCACGCAGCAGCCGGTCGATCGCTTCCATGGGTCACGAAGCCCTGTGTCGAATTATTGTTGTCGGAGTCATCTCGCCGATGCGCTGCCGGCGCATCGTTATCGCGGATTATACCAAGGTCGTAACCGACTCTACCGCGTACGCCGAAGAGGCGCACGCGGTAGAGTCTCGGCAAAGCGGCGGGAAGGGCGATCGAGGACTGCACAGACCCCTTGTGCGCCGCGAGACGGTTCGATCGATGACGAGGGGGCGGCAGGGGTGGCCGGGATCGGCGCGGTTAGCCTTCCTTCGAGCGAACTTCGTATTCGCCGTCGAGCACGCGCTGAGAGCGCCCGGAGGAGGCATCGCCGCCGTGGTCGGCGCTGCCGCCGGCGTACTGGGCCCGGGACGCGCGAACCTGCTCGGCGCGCTTGTTCATTCGATGGCGGAGAAACGGCAGCATCGCCCAACCGATGATCAGCAGGAAGAGGCCGAGCAGGGTGCCGATGATCAGCATGGCGCCGAACAGCAGCCAGGTCAGCAGCAGTCGGATGCCGCTGGCTCCCTGGCTGGGGCGGGACTGCTGAACGCGCTCGCGCCACTGCTGGGCGGCACGCCAGGCGGCGTTGTCCTTCTGGCGGTTGTCGGTCATCCGTTGGCACTCCCAGTGTCGCGATGTTCGGAATTCAGCTCCTCGCGGTGCAGGTCGAGTTCGAACTGCGCTTGCTGCGCATTGTAGCCCTCGATCTCGACATGCCCATCACTATCGACCTCGAGCTCCGCGAAATGTTGCATCCCCTCGGCCCGGGCTTTCGAGAGCGCGGCATTCAACTCCTCCTTGGTCAGACCCCAGTCGGGGGCGATCGACTTCCGCTGACTCTCGCGCATCAACGTGCCCTCGTTCAGCGTCATCGCGACATCGAGTTCCCAGCCATCGGCGCGCCAGCCTTCGATCTCGAATCGATTGTCATCGTGATCGGCATCCAGTTTCTCGTAGCGATTGAAACCGTAATCCTCGGCGCTGTTGAGCAGCTTCTCCAATTGACCGTAGGAGAGTGTGGTGTCACCCGCCAGGGCGTTGGCGCCGAAGCCTCCGCCGAGCGCGACGGCAGGGAGTACCCATAGACGATTTTTCATGACGGACCTCCTGAGGAGCGTTTTCCGGTAGGCGCTGATCGCGCCGGTCGGCCGTGGCCGACGCTATCACCCGTTATACGCGGGGGGACCTTGCCTCGAACTGACGACGACATTCATGTTGCGTTAATCGCCCGTCGCTGGCCTGAACGGGGAGTCGCGTTCGACCGGCTGAATGTTCATGTCGGATTCATGGCGGTTGCGGCACACTGATACCATGAAACTTCGCAACCTTCTTATGCTGCTGACCGTGACCCTGCCGCTGATGATGAGCGGGGCGCTGGTGCCCGTGAGTGCCGATGGCGACAATTGGCGGGATCTCCACAAGGAGGTCAAGGAGGGCCATCTGGTCGGTATCGACGAGATCATGGACTGGCTGGAGGCCCGCTACGAGGGGCAGATTCTCGAGGTCGAGCTGGAGCAGGAGGATGGCCGGATCGAGTACGAGGTGGAGATGATCGGGCCCCAGGGGCAGGTGGTGGAGTTCGAGTTCGATGCCACCGACGGCGAGCTGCTGAGCATCGAAGGCGTTAATATCGAGGCGATGAAGAAATCGCCGTGAGTCATCGGCGTCACGCGGCGCCATCGGCCGGGTCTCCGCCGAGCGACGGTGACGGGTGAATCTTGAACCGGGGAGTCGGTAATGAAGGTACTGTTGGTCGAGGACGATGCGGCGCTTGCCGAGGCGCTGGCCGATGCCCTGGCCGAGGCCGGGTTGCTGATCGAGTCGACGACCACCGGACAGGAAGCCGACTTCCTGGTCCGCACCGAGCGTTACGATGCGATCATCCTGGATTTGGGGCTGCCCGATGGCGACGGCACTCGCTGGCTCTCCCAGTGGCGGGAGGACGATATCGACCTGCCGGTGCTGGTCCTGACGGCGCGGGAGCGCTGGTCCGACAAGGCCGCGGGCTTTTCCGCCGGCGCCGATGACTACGTGGTCAAGCCGTTCGAGACCGCCGAAGTGCTGTTCCGCCTGCGCGCGCTGGTCCGGCGCAGCCACGGCCATGCCCATCCGGTTATCCGGGTGGGGGAGCTGACCCTGGACACGCACTCCGGCAGCGTCTCGCTGGCAGGTCGCCCCATCACGCTGACCGCCCAGGAGTCCCGGCTGCTCTCCTACCTGATGCACGCCTCACCGCGCATCGTCAGTCGGGCCGAGCTGGTCGAGCACGTCTACAACCGCGATCATGAGCCCGACTCCAACGTCATCGACGTGCAGATCAGTCGACTGCGACGCAAGTTCGGCCGTGCCCGGATCGAGACGCTGCGGGGCCAGGGCTATCGCCTGGTCGATCTCGAGGCCGGCCCTTGAGGCGTTGGCAGCCACGCTGGATGTCCCGCCTCGGCGAGCGCCTGCGCCTGGCGCCATTGGGGGCGCGTCTGCTGGTGGCGTCGTTGATGCTGGTCATCGTGCTCCTGCCCTTGGCCGGCATCGGGCTGAGTTACAATTTTCGCCAGTCCGCCACCGCTTCCTTCGACAGCCGGCTCGAATCCCAGCTCAATGCGCTGCTGGCCGGGATCCAGGTCGACAACGTCGGTCAACGTCTTCAACTCAATCGCTCACTGGGCGACGCTCGCTTCGACCGCGTCTACTCCGGCTGGTACTGGCAGGTGAGCGACGGTGGCGATCTCACCATGACCTCGCGCTCGCTATGGGACCAGCGGCTGCCCGTTCCCGGGCACCACGAGGGGGTCAATATCTATGAAGTCAGCGGTCCGCGTGACGACGCGCTGCGCATGATCGAACGGGATCTCCGGCTGCCGGGTTATCGCGACGTCATCCACGTGGCGCTGGCGGGTTCGACCGCGGAGCTGGATCACGAGGTCGGGCGCTTCGAGCGGCTGCTGATCCTGTCGCTGGCCACCTTTGGCGTGTTGCTGCTCGCGGGCCTGGCGCTCCAGATGCGCTGGGGGCTCGCGCCACTGAGACGGATGTCCGCCAATCTGCGGGCGGTGGAGGAGGGCGAGAGCGAACGGCTTGACACGCAGTTGCCGGTGGAGCTGAAGGAGTTGGCGTTGGCCATGAACGGGGTGCTGGAGCGCGACCGACGCCTGATCGAGCGCGGGCGTGCGGCGGCCGGCAATCTGGCCCATGCGCTGAAGACGCCGGTCAGCGTGCTGAAGACCCTGTCGGAACGCTTTCCCGAAGCGCAGCGCAGGCCCATCAACACCGAACTGACGCGCATCGACGACGCGGTGCGCCACCATCTGGCTCGAGCCTCGGCGGCGGGCGGCGTGGCATTCTCGGGGCGCGTGGCGATCGGCGACGCGATCGCCCCGGTCGTGCAGGGGCTGGCCAGGCTCGCGGAGCGTCGCGGGGTGCGGTTCGATGCCGATATCGACCCCAGGGCGGCGGCGCGCATCGACCCGCAGGATATCCAGGAGCTCACCGGCAACCTGCTGGAGAACGCGCTGCGCTGGGCAAGCACCCGGGTCTCGTTCACGGTCTACCAGGTACCGCAGGGCGTTCGCCTGCGGATCGAGGATGACGGCCCGGGAATGACGCGGGCCCAGGGCGAGTCGGCGCTGGCGCGGGGGGTGCGCCTGGACGCCCGTGGCTCGGGATCGGGGCTGGGGCTGTCGATCGTCGAGGACCTGATGATGCTGTACGGCGGCACCCTGCGCCTCGAGCGTGCGGCGCTGGGCGGGCTGGCGGCCGACGTCTGGTTGCCTGCGTCGCCGGTATCCGCGCAGGCCGGCAGTGCTGCCGGCCGCACGTCGGCATCCGATTGAGCGTTCGCTGCCCGGTCCTCGCGGAGGTGATGCCTGGCCGCCCCGGCATGTCACTCGGTGCGGAGCTCTCCTCGCACCACGGTGCGGAAGCCGCGCTGCTCCGGTGACTGGATCGCCGCCAATGCCAGCTGTAGTGCCTGCTGGGCGATCTCCGGCAGATTGTGGTGGATGCAGGGGATATGCACCCCGAACACGTCGCTGTGCTCGATGTCGTCGATGCTGAACAGCTGGATGTCCTGCTGCGGCACGATGCCCTGCTCGTGACAGAGCTTCAACACCGCCATGGTGATCTGGTTGTTGGCCCCGATGATGGCTTCCGGCCAGGGGTGGTCGCGCAGATAGTCGCGCAGCGCACGGTAGGCCGGCTCGAAGCTGAAGTCGCTGTAGATCACCTCGAGCGATACCGGCCGGCTGCCGAGCGCTTCGCGCAGCCCCGACATGCGTCCGATCGAGACCATCGAGTCGGCCGGGCCCGACACGGCGAGCAGCTGCTCCAGCCCCCTCTCCAGACAGTAGCGCCCGGCCTGGTAGCCGCAGTCGAGGTTGTCGATGTAGACCCCGCCGTAGTGAGCGGCCTTGAGTTCGCGATCGACCAGCACCACGGGAATCTTGGCCGCCTCCAGGCGATCCAGGTACGCCGGGTGGTAGTCGATGTCCGAGGAGATGACCGACAGGATGACGGCATCGACGGAGAATTCGATCAGCTTGCCGATCGCCTCGCCTTCCAGGGTTTCCGACTCGTAGGAGTCGAAGACCAGCACCGTGTAGCCCCGGGCCCTGGCTGCCAGCGTGATCTCCCGGGTCATCCGGCCGAAGAAGGGGTTGCTCATGTTGGGGTTGACGACGCCCAGCGTACGCGTGATCGCGGGATCGCGGTTGAGCGCCTGCGACTGGGAGACGTAGTTGAGTTCGCGGGCGATTCGCAATATCTGATCGCGGGTCTCGGCGTGCACCTTCTCCGGGGAAGAGAAGGCCCGCGAGACGGTGATCTTGCTGACGCCGGCTTGTCGGGCAATATCTTCGAGCGTGGTTCGAGGCATCGACCTCATCTCCCTGGTGACACTCTTGGTTCTGCGACCTGTCGAGACGGTGGCTGGCGAGGCCGGGCGGCCGGCCCGACTCAGTGAATATCATGAGCAACTGATATCATTTTGTGTCATTTTATAACATCGATATTGTCGGCGCGAGGTGGCTTTTTCTCTACAACTTAGGTCTATCCGGGGCATTAAACATTGGTCTAATAATAAATAAGTTATTGATTTTGCTGAATTGTTTAAAACGTCTCCTGCTTGATTCCTTCAGTGTTAACGCTATGATTTCTTCTTGATGTCATGTGCGTCAGGGCAGGCATCCAAGAATGCACGGTCGATCCTCTTCACCATAACGCCAGCCTGGATAGATTGGGTCGGATCGTACCCGTGGGATCGTTCGATGCTCGGCGTGACAGCCGTCGAATGCGGCCGCCGTGGAAAACCATAGCAATAACGAGCGCTACGAGAGGAATTCCAGATGAGACTTGCCTTGTTCATTTCAGGTGTCGGGATCGCAGGCTTGAGTGCCTGCTCCGCCGCCATGGCACAGAGCACGGAAATCACCGTCGCCACGGTGAACAACCCCGATATGGTGACCATGCAGAGCATGATGTCGGCGTTCAACGACGCGCATCCGGATATCAAGGTCAACTGGGTGACGCTACCGGAAAACGAGTTGCGGCAGAAGGTCACCACCGATATCGCCAGCGGGGCCGGCCAGTATGACGTGGTCACCGTGAGCAACTACGAGACGCCGATCTGGGCGCAGAACGACTGGCTGACGCCGATGGAGAACCTGCCCGAGAGCTACGATGTCGATGACCTCCTCGCGCCGGTGAAGGAGGGGCTGTCGGTCGACGGTACGCTCTACGCCCTGCCGTTCTACGCGGAGTCCTCGGTGACCTATTACCGCAAGGACCTGTTCGAGAAGGCCGGTATCGAGATGCCGGACAAGCCGACCTGGAGCCAGGTCGAGGAGTTCGCCTCCAAGATTCACTCGCCCTCGGACGGCGTCTATGGCATCTGCCTGCGTGGACTGCCCGGGTGGGGCCAGAACATGGCGCTGTTCGGCACCATGGTCAACAGTTTCGGCGGTCGCTGGTTCGACATGGACTGGAAGCCGCAGCTGACCAGCGAGGAGTGGAAGAACGCGGCCAACGCCTATGTCGACCTGCTCAACGATTATGGCCCCCCGGGCGTGACCTCCAATGGCTTCACCGAGTCCGAGACGCTGTTCGCCAATGGCCAGTGCGGGATGTGGGTGGATTCCACCGTCGCGGCCAGCTATGTGAGCGACCCGGAGACCTCGCAGGTCGCCGACAAGGTCGGCTTCGCCCAGGCGCCTTACGAGACCACGGAGAAAGGCTCCAACTGGCTGTTCACCTGGGCGCTGGCCGTGCCGCAGTCCTCCAAGCAACAGGAAGCGGCGAAGACCTTCGTCGACTGGGCGACCTCCAAGGACTACATCCAGGCCGTGGCTGACGACAAGGGCTGGCTGGCTGTCCCCCCGGGAACGCGTCAGTCGACCTATTCCAGCGAAGACTACGTCAAGGCGGCACCGTTCGCCCCGCTGGTCGAGACGGCGATCAAGAGCGCCAGCCCCAACGACCCCAGCGCGCAGGAAGTGCCCTATACCGGCGTGCAGTTCGTCACCATTCCCCAGTTCCAGGCGATCGGTACGCGGGTCGGCCAGCTGATGGCGGCGATGCTGTCCGGTCAGAGCAGCGTCGATGAAGCGCTGCAGCAGGGACAGACCTTTACCGACCGCATCATGCAGCAGACCGGCAAACCGCAGTAAGCGATTCGCCACGGACACCGCCGATCCGCCAGGTGATCGGCGGTGTCGCTGCGTAAGTCGGACCAGTGGTTGCATGACGCAATCCAAAGCCACGGGAATCACGCATGAAAGCCATTTCTCGAACCGCCTCGACCACCGCGCCATCCGCCGAAGTGACCGGTGCGCGCTCGTTCGCTCGCACCACGCGACTGTTGATGGCTCCGGCGGTCATCTTCCTGCTGATCTGGATGCTCGTGCCTCTGGCAATGACCATCTACTACTCGTTCCAGCAGTACAACCTGATCATGCCGATGTACAACGGCTTCGCCGGGTTGGGAAATTTCGCCATCCTGTTGAGCGATCCCACTTTCTGGAAATCGCTGGCCAACACCCTGATCATCGTCGCCGCCAGCCTGCTGATCACGGTCTGCCTGGGCCTGGCGCTGGCGCTGCTGTTCAACCGGACCTTCGTCGGCCGTGGCGTGGCACGCACGCTGGCGGTCGCGCCGTTCTTCGTGATGCCGGTGGTGACCGGGCTGATCTGGAAGAACATGCTGTTCCACCCCGTCTACGGCCTGTTCGCCTGGGTGGCGCGGCAGCTGGGGCTCGAGCCGGTCGACTGGCTCGCCCACTACCCGATGCTGTCGGTGATCATCATGATCACCTGGGAATGGACACCGTTCGCGCTGCTGGTGCTGCTGACCGGCCTGCAATCGCTGCCGGAGGACCAGATCGAGGCGGCCAAGCTCGATGGCGCCAGCGCCTGGCAGGAGTTTCGCCATATCGTGATCCCGCACCTGGGGCAGGTGCTCTACGTCGTGGTGATGCTGGAGAGCATCTTCTTCCTGACCTCGTTCGCCGAGATCTACACCACCACCAGCGGCGGCCCGGGCACCGCGACCACCAACCTGCCGTATTACATCTTCCAGACCGTGTTCCAGCAGAACGACATCGGCATCGCCTCGGCGGCCGCCATCGGCGCCGTGATCCTGGCGAACATCTTCGCCATCATGCTGATCCGCTTCATTGCCGGAAACCTCAACGCGGGAGCCGCACGATGAACTCGAACCGGTTTACCAATGGCGCCCTGGGCGTGCTCGCGTGGGGCGTGGCGCTACTGATCTTCTTCCCGATCCTGTGGTTGCTGCTGACCTCGTTCAAGACCGAGCAGCAGGCCTTCACGGTGGTGCCGAATTTCTTCTTCTCGCCGACGCTGGAGAGCTTCAAGATGGCCCTGGCGCAGGGCAGCGGCTACTGGCACTACGCCTGGAACTCCGCGCTGACCGCCGTCGCCTCGACCGTCATCGGACTGGCACTGGCGGTGCCGGCGGCCTACGCGATGGCGTTCTACCCCAACAAGCGCACCGACTTCCTGCTGGTATGGATGGTCTCGACCAAATTCATTCCGGCGGTGGGCGTGCTGATTCCGATCTACCTGGTCTACAGCGCGGTCGGGCTGCTGGACAACGCGCTGGGGCTGACGCTGCTGTTCACCGCCATGAACCTGCCGATCATCGTGTGGATGGTCTACTCCTACTTCCGCGACATTCCCAAGGACATCGTCGAGGCCGCCGACATCGACGGGGCCAGCATCATGCAGACCCTGTTCAAGGTGGTGTTGCCGCTGGCGCTTCCCGGGCTGGCCTCGACGGGACTGCTGGCGCTGATCCTGGCCTGGAACGAGTCGTTCTGGAGCATCACCATGACCGACCACCGCGCAGCGACGCTGGCGGTCTACATCGCCTCGTTCAAGAGTGCCGAGGGGCTGTTCTGGGCCAAGATGTCCGCCGCCTCCGTGCTGGCGATCGCGCCGATCATCGTGCTCGGCTGGTTCACCCAACGCCAGATGGTCAGAGGCCTGACTTTCGGCGCCGTCAAATGACCGGCGATCGTGCTGGTAACGGATCTCATCTAGAGGGTTAACGACATGGCTATCGTCGAACTCAAGAACGTCGCCAAGAACTATGGCTCGCAAATCAAGGGCGCCAGCAGCAGCAACGCCGTCGACGACTTCAACCTGGTCACGCGTGACGGCGAGTTCGTGGTCCTGGTGGGGCCTTCGGGCTGCGGCAAGTCGACCACCATGCGCATGATCGCCGGGCTCGAGCGCAACACCGAAGGCGAAATCCTGATCGGCGGCCGGGACGTCAGTCAGGTGCCGCCCAAGGAGCGCGACATCGCGATGGTGTTCCAGAGCTACGCGCTCTACCCGCACATGAGCGTGGCCGAGAACATGGCGTTCAGCCTGCGGCTGAAGAAGCGTCCCGCCGAGGAGATCAAGCAGAAGATCGACGAGGCGGCCCAGACGCTGGGCATCCAGCATCTGCTCGAACGCAAGCCGCGCGAACTCTCCGGCGGGCAACGTCAGCGTGTCGCGCTGGGTCGGGCGATCGTGCGCGATCCTCAGGTCTTTCTGATGGACGAGCCGCTCTCCAACCTGGACGCCAAGCTGCGCGTCGACATGCGCGCCGAGATCGTCAAGCTGCACAAGCGCCTCAACGTCACCACCTTCTACGTCACCCACGACCAGGTCGAGGCGATGACCATGGGCGAACGCATCGTGGTGATGAAGGATGGCAAGATCCAGCAGATCGACACGCCGATCAATCTCTACGAGTTCCCGGCCAACCGCTTCGTGGCCGGATTCATCGGCAATCCCTCGATGAACTTCCTGCCCGCCAAGCATGTCGATGGTGTCGCGAGCGGCGATGGCTATCGGCTCTCCCTCGACGCTGCCCATCGTGCCACCATGGCGTCGCGGGGGGCGGTGGACGTCTGGGCCGGTATCCGCCCGGAACATCTTCGCCTGAGCGATGCGGACGCGACCAATCGTATCGAGGGCACGGTGGATGTGGTCGAGACGCTGGGCGCGGTGACCATGGTGCAACTCAGCGTGGGCGAGCACGCCGTTTCGGCCCAGCTCCCGGGCCATCGGAAGGTGCAGCTCGGCGACACGCTGACGCTGACCTGCGATAGCGACAAGCTGCATCTGTTTGACAGCGAGAGCGAACTGGCCATCGCCCGCGAGTCGACGGCGGCCCCCTCGGCCGCGGAAGCCTGACCGATACCGTGGCGTGTTCGCAGGATCACCCACGGCAGTGACTTTTTCAGGAGAAACGTTATGGCATCGTTGAATTCGGCGGCGCTCGACCAGCTCGATGGCAGCGTCGCCAAGCCGTCCTACGACCGGGCCCAGGTCACGCCTGGCATCGTGCACTTCGGTGTCGGCGGCTTCCATCGCGCCCACCAGGCGATGTATCTCGACGACCTCATGAACCGGGGCGAGGCGCTGGACTGGGGCATCGTCGGCGTCGGGGTCATGCCCGGCGATCGTCGCATGCAGGCGGCGCTCTCCGCCCAGGATCATCTCTATACCCTGGTGATCAAGCATCCCGAGGGCGAGTACCAGGCGCGGGTCATCGGTTCGATCATCGACTATCGCTACGCGCCGGACGATATCGAAGGCACCCTGGAGCTGCTGGCGGATCCGAAGATTCGCATCGTCTCGCTGACGGTGACCGAGGGCGGCTACAACTTCCACCACGTCACCGGCGAGTTCGATCTCGGCAACCCCGATGTCGAGCACGACCTGGCCTCGCCGAAGACGCCCAGGACCACCTTCGGCATCGTCGCCGAGGCGTTGGCGCGACGCCGCGAGCGGGGCATCGAGCCGTTCACGGTGATGTCCTGCGACAATATCCAGGGCAACGGCGAAGTCGCGCACAAGATGTTCGTGGCCTATGCCCGGGCGCGTGACGCTGAACTGGGTGACTGGATCGATGCCAACGTCCAGTTTCCCAACTCCATGGTCGATCGCATCACGCCGGTGACCACCGATGCCGACATCGAGGAGATCGGAAGCCGGTTCGGCATCGAGGATCGCTGGCCGGTGGTCTGCGAACCCTTCACCCAGTGGGTGCTGGAGGACCATTTCAACGCTGGCCGTCCGGCCTACGACCAGGTAGGCGTGCAACTGGTCGAGGACGTCATGCCCTACGAGCTGATGAAGCTGCGCCTGCTCAACGCCAGCCATCAGGCACTGACCTATTTCGGCTACCTGGCCGGCTATCGCTACGCCCATGAAGTGTGCCAGGACCCGCTGTTCGTCGACTTCCTGCTCGATTACATGAACCGCGAGGGCACGCCGACGCTGCGGCCGGTGCCGGGGGTCGATCTCGACGACTACAAGCGCACCCTGATCGCGCGCTTCGCCAATCCGGAGATCAAGGACACCCTGGCGCGGCTGTGCGCCGAGAGTTCCGATCGCATTCCCAAGTGGCTGCTGCCGGTGATTCGGGAGCAGCTGGCCCAGGGAGGGGAGATCCATCGCAGCGCGGCGGTCGTCGCGAGCTGGGCGCGCTATGCCGAGGGGGCCGACGAGCAGGGCGAGCCGATCGCGGTGGTCGATCGCCTCAAGGACGAGTTGATGGCGATCGCCAAGCGCAACCGCGACGAGCCCACCGCGTTCATCGAGAACCGTCAGCTGTTCGGGGATCTGGCCGACGACGAGCGGTTTCGCTCGGCCTATCTCGATGCGCTGGATCGTCTCTACCGCGATGGCGCACGGGCCTGCGTCGAGCACCTGGTCGCCAATTGACTGCGGCGGTCGACGGGATGAGGCCGGCGCTGGCGCCGGTCTCGACGGAACTGATCAAGGGATGGATGTGATGTATATCGGCGTGGATTGTGGCACCCAGAGCACCAAGGTGGTGGTGGTCGATGGCAGCGACGGTCGCATCGTCGGCGAGGCCTCACGACCCCACAAGCTGGAGCAGGGCGACCACGGACGGCGGGAGCAGCGTGTCGAGGAGTGGACCGAGGCGTTCCGTGGTGCGCTCGACGAGGCGTTGAAGGATGCCGGTGTCGGGGCGGAGACCATTCGCGCGATCGGCATCTCCGGCCAGCAGCACGGCATGGTGGCACTGGATGGCGACGGCGTACCGGTGCACCCGGCCAAGCTCTGGAACGACACCGAGACCGCGGAGTGGAACGAACGACTGATCGACCGGCTCGGCGGCGAGCGGGGCTGCATCGACAAGCTGGGACTGGTGCTGCAGACCGGCTATACCGCCTCCAAGGTCGCCTGGCTGCGCGAGACCCATCCGCAGGCCTATCGCCGGATCGCCACGCTGCTGCTGCCCCACGACTACCTCAACTTCTGGCTGACCGGCGAGCGCGTTGCCGAACCGGGCGACGCCTCGGGTACCGGCTACTTCGATACCCGGGCGCGTACCTGGCGGCGCGATGCCTTCGAGATCATCGCCCCGGAACTCGACTTCGACAGCGTGCTGCCCCGACTGATCGACTCCCGCGAGGCGGTGGGCAAGGTGCGGCCGGCGCTGGCCCGTGAGCTGGGCCTCAGCGACGACGTCATCGTCTCCAGCGGCGGCGGCGACAACATGATGGGCGCCATCGGCACCGGCAACATCGAGCCGGGACGGGTCACGATCAGTCTCGGCACCTCCGGCACCATCGCCGTTCATTCTGGCGAACCGGTGGTGCCGGACAACGCCATGGTGGCGAACTTCTGTGCCAGTCACGGCGGTTGGCTACCGCTGATCTGCACCATGAACGTGACCTCGGCCACGACGACGTTGCGGGAACTGGTCGGGCTCGACATCGACGGTTTCAACCGTGCCGTGGCCAAGGCGGAACCGGGGGCGGGCGGCATCACGCTGCTGCCGTTCTTCAGTGGTGAGCGGGTGCCGGCGCTGCCGCAGGCGCAGGCCAGCATGAGCGGCATGACCAGTTTCAACACCACGCCGGAAAACCTGTGCCGCGCGGCGGTCGAGAGCGCCACGTTCGGGCTGCGCTACGGGCTCGAGCTGCTCGGCCCGCTGGCGAGCGAGGCGACCCAGATTCGTCTCGTCGGTGGCGGCGCGAAGAGTCCGGTCTGGCGTCAGATCGTCGCCGACGTGCTCGATCTCGAAGTGGTCTGTCCGGAAGTCACCGAAGCCGCGGCCTTCGGGGGCGCCATTCAGGCGCGCTGGTGTGACGATCGCGAGTCCGAGGTGGCACTGGACCAGCTCTGTCGGGACTGGGTCCGGCTGGACGAGACGACACTGACCCGGCCACGGCCGGAAACGGTCGCCAGCTACGACGGTATCTACCGGCGCTATCGGGAAGCGCTTAGCCGGGAGTACGGCATCGCCTGATAGCCGCCCGTTCCAGCAGGGGAGGGGCATTGAAATCACCGCCTCTCCCCCTCATGAAGACGGGATCCGGGCGGTGATTCTGTGCGGGAATTCCACCTCGCGGGCATCCTGTCCGACCCGCAGCGACCCTGGTCATCGACGACCGGAAACACGGCGTGGGGCACGGCGACGGCCTCGCATCGGTGTTATGCTTTCAGAATCAGGATTGCGACGGGATGCAATCACACGCCACAACGATGGAGCGATTCATGACACAGCAACTCGACTCTCTCAAACAGCTTTCCATGGTGGTTGCCGATACCGGCGATCTGGATGCCATTCGTCGCTACCAGCCGCATGACGCGACCACCAACCCATCGCTGATCCTCAAGGCCTTCGATCTCGAGGGTTACCAGGCGCTGATCGACGAGACACTGGCGGCGGTCAAGTCCGACGTCAGCGACGCCGATGCCCGCGTCGAGGAAGCCGTGGACCGTCTGTCGGTGGCCATCGGCACCGAGATCACCAAGCTGGTGCCCGGACGCGTCTCCACCGAGGTGGCGGCCAAGCTCTCGTTCGACGAGAAGGCGAGCATCGACAAGGCCCATCACCTGATCGATCTCTACGAGAAGCAGGGTGTCTCCAAGGATCGGGTGCTGATCAAGCTGGCCTCGACCTGGGAAGGCATTCGCGCCGCCGAAAAGCTCGAGAAGGAAGGCATCAACTGCAACCTGACGCTGCTGTTCTCCGATGCCCAGGCCCGGGCCTGCTTCGAGGCCGGTGTCTATCTGATCTCGCCCTTCGTCGGTCGCGTCACCGACTGGTACAAGAAGGCCACCGGCACCGAGTCCTACGCGCCGGACGAGGACCCGGGCGTCAAGTTCGTGCGCGGTGTGTGCGACTACGCCAGCCAGTACGGCTACGACACGGTGGTCATGGGTGCCAGCTTCCGTAACACCGACCAGATCCGGGCGCTGGCCGGCTGCAATCGCCTCACCATCTCGCCGGCGCTGCTCGAGGAGCTCGCCTCGACGGACGGGGAAGTGACGCGCAAGATCACCGATCAGGGCAGCGGCACCGAGCGTCTCGACCCGATCGGCGAAGCGCAGTTCCGTTGGGAGCACAACGAGGACGCCATGGCCACCGAGAAGCTGGCCGAGGGTATCCGCACCTTCGCCGCCGACCAGAAGAAGCTGGAAGGTTTGCTGGCCAAGCGATTGGGCTAAGTCTTCTCTTTCAAGCTCGATGCAGAGACACCCGGCCATGTGCCGGGTGTTTTTTTATCGATATGACACCATTGGACTCATTGGAACCGGCCACCATGGCGCCTTCAGGAGCGCGCTGGCCTGAGGTGCCGTAGCGGGGTCTTGCGACAGGGATGTCGCAAGAGGCGCATTAGGACATGGATGTCCTTTATGCGCCGACCCCGGCGAAGGTCTCCGACGGGCCAGGGTTTCGCGATCCTGCGGCGCTAAAAGAAGGGGAGCGGCGAGGGGACGAGCGTTAAGTCCCCTCGTCAGGCGTCAGGTGAGGGTGGCTGAATCCTCGTCAGTGCTGAGCCAACTCAAAACGAAATAAGTCTGGAGAGTTGCGGGCGGCGATGACTATCGTGACGCCCGCTGAACCTCCGCCAGGATCTCGTAGGACTTCACCCGGTCGGCGTGATCAAAACAGTCGGTGTTGACCATGATCTCGTCGGCGCCGGTCTGCTCAAGCAGGTTCTCCAATTGCTGGCGCACGCTCTCCGGCCCGCCGACCACCGCGGCACCCAGGTTCTGGGCCACCATGGCCCGTTCCTGGGGCGACCAATCGAGGTTCTCCACCGGCGGCTGGGTCCGCGTGCTCTTGCCGCGAATCAGGTTGAGGAACTTTTGCTGCTGGGTGGTGGCGAGAAAGCGTGCACGCTCGTCGGTGTCGGCGGCGATCAGCGGGATGCCGATCATCGCGTGGGGCTTGTCGAGCACGCCTGGCTGGAAGCCTTCACGGTAGAGATGCAGCGCCTCGATCATGTAACCGGGGGCAAACTGACCGGCGAAGGCGAACGGCAGCCCGAGTCTGGCCGCGAGCTGGGCACTGTAGCCGCTGGAACCGAGCAGCCAGATCGGCACATGGGTGCCTTCACCGGGAATTGCCCGTACCCGCTGGCCGGGCACGGTGTCGCCCAGGTAGCGGCGGAGTTCGTCGAGGCGATCGGGAAAATCGTTGACGCCGGCGCGGGGGTCGCGACGCATCGCCTGCATGGTGATGCCGTCGGAGCCCGGCGCACGGCCGAGGCCGAGGTCGATGCGATCCGGGTAGAGCGTCGCCAGCGTGCCGAACTGCTCGGCGATCGCCAGCGGCGGATGGTTGGGCAGCATGATCCCGCCGCTGCCGATGCGCATGGTCGTGGTCGCCCCGGCGATATGGCCAATCAGCACGCTGGTCGCCGCGCTGGCGATCCCGTCGATGTTGTGGTGCTCGGCCAGCCAGTAGCGGTTGTAGCCCAGACGCTCGGTCTGCTGGGCCAGGTCGACGCTGCGGCGGAAAGTCTCCGCCGCCGTGCCGTCGCGCGTGATCGGCGCCAGATCCAGCACCGAGAGAGGAGTATCGGCAAGTCGTGACATGAGCGTTCCCGTCAGGAAATGAATGGACGCTCGTTAGCGCCCTCATGATCTCCATCATGAGGGCTGTCGCGATGAATGCAACCGATACTCGCTGCCGATCTCCCTCCTGGTTCCGGTTTCCCGGACGTTGGAACGGGACGGGCGTCTAGATCTCCTGCAGCAATGCCTGAATGTCCCGACGACGCCCGGCGTCGGCCGTTTCCCGCCCGGGACGCGGCGCAGCGGCCATGGCTTTCTCGAGCGCCTGGCGGGCCTGTGCATCGTCGCCCTCGTCGTGGAGGAACTGGGCCCAGAAGTAGTTGCTGTCGATCCCGTCGGGATTGAGACTCAAGCCTTTCCGCAGCAGCTCGCGCGCCTTGTCGTCGTCGCCGAAGCTCAGCGGCCAGCCGGGCACCTGGTGATAGAGCGTGCCCAGGCTGGTATAGGCCGAGCCGTCCAGCGTCGTCGGATCGATCGATAGTGCCTGCTCGAACTCGGAACGTGCCTCCTTGACCAGGGAGAGCGCGCCCAGGCCGCCCTCCGCACCGGCCTGGGAGCCTCGGATGATGCCTGCCCAGGTGTGCAGCGCCGCGCTACCGGGTTGCGCTTTCAGCAGGGCCTGAGCACGCTGGTAGAGCTGCTCGAAGGCATCGGCGCGCCGCGCTGCCGGCGTCTGGTACTGGATATTGGCCCAGCGGCTCTGGAGCTCGTGCATACCCGCGGCGACCGCTGTCGTCGACGCCGCACCCGCTGCCGGCGCCGTCGGGGGCTCGGCCGCCAGTCCTACCGGGCTGCCGGCAAGCGCGATGCCCGACGTCGTGGCGAGTGCCGTGGTGAGAGCCAGTACCTTCAGGAAGCGGTGTGCTGTCATGGTGATCTCCGTGTACGAATCATGACGATGGGGAGGGGCGACGCGCATGCTGCTGGATCGTCGACAGCCGCTTCTTGAGCGCGCGGTCGACGATGCCGGGCAGGATCCCGTTCAACCTGACCAGCAGGCACTCCGGCCAACCGAGCTGCCGATCACGAGCCTGGGTCTCGATGCCGCGAATCACGCCCGCCGCGACCTGGGCAGGTTCGTCGACGTGGTTGCCCAGCGCGGCATTGAGGGCGTCGGCGCGGTCGCTGTTCATGCCGGTGCGGGTGGCCCGGGGCGAGATGTGGAGCACCTGGACCGGCGTGTCGGCCAGTTCCCGGCGCAGTGCCTGGCTGAACCCGCGCAGGGCGAATTTGGTGGTGCAGTAGGCGGTGTAGCCGGGGTGGCCGATGGCGCCGAAGGCGGAGCCGAGGTTGACGATCCAGGCACTGTTCTCGTGCAGCAGTCGCGGTAGCAGCGCCTGCGTGAGCAGCAGGGTGGCTGTCACGTTGAGCTCCACCATCGACGAGACCGCCGCCGGGGACTGCTCGTCGAACAGCCCGAAGTGATTGACCCCGGCGGCGTTGACCAGCATGTCGATGCGCGTCTCCTCCGCGGTCTCGACCACCCGACGACGATCCTCGGGCTTGGTCAGATCGGCGGACAGCGCACGAATGCGCTCTGGCGCCAGCGTCGTCAGTTCCGTCAGCACGCCGGGGTTGCGCCCCACGATCAGTAGCCGCGCGCCGCGCTGCGCCAGCAGGGCCACCAGCTCCCGTCCGATACCGCCGCTGGCGCCGGTGATCAGGATGCGGCGATCAGACCAGCGCATGGCTCAGGCCCTCGTGGCTGGCGACATCGCCTACATCCTGGCGGAGATTGCGGAACATGGCACCGTAGAGCCGGTAGACCATGTTGGCGGCATCGATGATGGCTTGCAGGTCGGCGGGATCGTCGAGCCGGTTGATCTGCTCCTCGAAGAACGCCAGATGGCCGATATCGAGGCTGCCGTGGGACTCGAGATAGCGGAAGGCACCGGCGGGGAGACCCGCGCCGTCCCGCATCTGCTCGGCGGCCTGTGTGGCGATGGCGGTGCTGGTGCCCTCCAGCACGTGCACCATGCCGAAGAAGCCGACCGGATTGTCGTAGGCGATCACGTCGCGAACGTAGCGCACCATCAGTTCGGTCGCCGGCGCCGGGTTCGCGCTGGCGACGGCGTCGGCGTCGCCGCCCAGCGCCCGGATGTCGTCCAGGATCCACTCCTGGTGGCCGTACTCCTCCTCGATGTACTCGACCAGCGCGCCGCGCAGCCACTCGAGGCGTGACGGCAGACGTGCGCCGCAGGCCATCATCAGCGGCACGGTCTGCTTGACGTGGTGATAGGCCTGGCCGAGAAACGCCAGATAGATCTCTCGGGTGATGTCGCCTGACAGCGCCTGGCGGATGACCGGCGTGTCGAGCAGCCATTGGCGATGACTGGCGGTGGCTTGTTGCAGTGTTTCGTAGGGGGACATGATGTCGTCTCCTGAGACGTAGGCGGATCTCCTAGGCATCCGCCGATGGATAGGCCGGGCTGGTCAGCCAGGTGTGGTAGTGGTCGGCCAGGGCGTCGCGGCGCAGCCGGCCATTGGCGGTCGCCAGACCGTTTTGTGCGGTAAAGGGGGCGCTGCGCTGCCACAGCGAGACACGCGCGTAGTCGGGCAATCGGGCGTTGGCACTGGCCACGGCGTCCTCGATCTGGCGGTCGTTGACCCAGTCGCCCCGCGGTACCAGCAGGGCGCGGTTGAAAGGCTGCGCTTCACCACTCACCCAGGCCTGGGCAATCGCGGGTTCGGCGGTCAGTTCGGCCTCGACCCAGGCCGGATCGACATTGCGACCGTAGGCGGTGATGAAGACCTGACGGCGGCGCCCCTTGAGCCTCAGATCTTTACCGTCCCACTCACCCAGGTCGCCGGTGGGCCAGACCGCCGGCGCCGGAGCGCTGTCACCCAGATAGCCCAGCATCAGATTGCCCTGGACCAGCACCTCGCCGTCGTCGGCCAGTCTGACCTCGACGTGAGGCAGCGGCCGTCCGACGCTGCCGAGGCGCGCTTCACCGGGACGATTGAGGGTGACGACGGAGGCGCACTCGGAGAGACCGTAGCCCTCGAACACCGGCCAGCCGGCGGCCTCCGCGCGCGCCAGCAGCGCGGGCGACACCGCCGCCCCACCGACGGCGAAGAAGCGGCCAAAGCCGATGGGCGTATCGCCTTGCCGGGTGAGTAGCGCCGACAGCAGTTGCGGCACCAGAATCAGGCTGTCCGGCGCCTGGCGGCTGATGACGCGCCAGCCGCTGGCACTGTCGAAGCCGCTGGCGCCCTGCCAGCCAAGGGAGGCCAGCGACGGCAGGCTGATGCTGCCTCCAAGCCATAGTGGCGCATAGATGCCGCCGATGTTCTCCAGCAGTGTCGCCAGCGGGAGTATCGCCAGGTGTCGGCGCAAGTCGACGCTGGTGGCGACTCCGGCGAGACTCTCGGCGACCGTGAGCTGACTGTCGCTGCTCAGGCAGACCCCTTTTGGGGTACCGCTGGTGCCCGAGGTGAAGGTGATCTTGTGCGTGCCTGCGGGCAAGCCCGGTGGTGGCGAGATACCGCGACGTTGCCAGAGCGTGGCGTCTGTGTCGGCGCTGGCGTCCGGGATGGGGTCGAAACCCAGCGCGCTCGCCAGTGGCGCAGGGCCGATCAGGGTGTCGATACTGGCCTGGGCCACCAGGTGGGTCGACTGCGCCGGGGTGAAGAAGCCGGGCAACGGCACGTTGACGATGGCTTCCTGCATCATTGCCAGATCCCACAGCGCCCACTCGATGCCGTTGTCCAGCGCCAGGCCGACGCGTTGACTGCCGAGTCGACGCAGCTGTCGTGCGCGGGAATCGACGAGCGCCATCAGGTCGCCGTAGCGGATCGATCGGGTCTCGTCCTCCAGGGCGGTGCGGTCTGCAGCGTCATTGCCCAGCCTGCGGAGATGGTCCAGAAAGCGCTCACGCATGATCGATCTCCTTGAGATGCGGGGCCGCGGCTGGCACGGTAGTGGTGACGATGCCGCCTTGGGCCGGGGCGAGCCGGTGCCAGGCGGCGATCAGGTCGCCACCCATGACCCAGGGCCGATGCAGGTAGTAGTTGCCCCAGTCGCCTCGGGTGTCGCCCAGACGGGTCGGGTCGGCCTCCGCCACGCGCTGAACGTCGAGACCGAGGCGTCGAAAGCCGTTGCGCACCGTCGCCGTCGCGGTGAACGCCAGCCAGCGGCACTCCTCGGCGACGAGCGAATCGATCAGTGCCCGGATCAGCGCCACCATCATGCCCGGGCGTCGCGCCGCCAGGTTGCCGATTTCCGCCAGTGCGGTGCGCTCGACGGGCTGATCCAGCACGGCGGAGAGCGCATGCTCGATGGGGGTTTCCAGATAGCATTCGAGGAAAAAGGGCGAGGCGTCGGCGCGGCGAACGCCGACCGCTGCCTGCAGTCGATCGCCTTCCCACAGCCCGTAGAGCCGTGGCGCGAACTGGGCGATCGCGGCGCCATGCTGCTGCCGGTAGGTGTCGGCAATGAAGCGCTCGAGGGTGGCTCGCTCGCGATCGTCGCGACTCTCACGCCAGATGATGTTCGCCGCTGAGGCAGGTAGACCCGACATTCGGTAGCCCTCCGACAAGATGGTGAGGGCCAGATTGACGGGCGGGGCTTAACGAAGTCTTACCCCGGCAAACGATGGGGCGTCTCTCGCTCATTTCGAACGGGGAGGGCGATGGGGCCTCCCGCAGAGAGTGACGGCGTCGTCTACACTATTGACGTCAAAGGAAATCAGCACAATCAAAAGGGGACGACATGCCCAAACTCGGCAAGCAAGGCGTATTCATCGTCTCGGCGGTGGTGATCGCCGCGATCGTGGCCATCGGCGCCATTTTCCCGACGGGGTTTGGGAACATCGCCAACGCGGCACTAGGGGCGACCACACACTACTTTGGGTGGTTCTACCTGATCTCCGTGTTCGGGTTCGTCATCTTTCTGGTGGGACTGGCATTCAGCAAGTACGGGAAAATTCGCCTGGGTCCGCAAGACAGCAAACCGACCTACGGTTTCTTTTCCTGGGTGAGCATGCTGCTGGCGGCGGGCTTCGGGGTCGGCCTGGTGTTCTACGGCATGGCGGAGCCCATGACGCACTACATGACGCCGCCCTATGGCGATGTGGAACCAGAGTCCGCCGAATCGGCTCGTTATGCGATTCAGTACGCGTTCTTCAACTGGGGCATTCACCAGTGGGCGGCGTTCTCGGTCGTCGGTCTGATCATCGCCTACTACCAGTTCCGCAAGGGGCAGGCGGGCATGGTCTCCAACGTGCTGTCGTCGGTCACCGCGAAACGCCCGAAGCTGCGCCGGCTCGGGCCGGTCCTCGATATCTTCGCCGTCGTCGCGACGGTGATGGGGGTGGCGACCTCCATCGGTCTCGCCGTTCTTCAGATCAACGGCGGCCTGCATTCGGTGTTCGATGTGCCCGAGAACATGATGTGGCAGTTCATCATCATGGGGGCGATGTTCGTCTGCTACATGCTCTCGGCCACCTCGGGCCTGGACAAGGGCATCAAGAACCTGTCCAACCTCAACCTGATCATCTGCTTCGCGCTGATGTTCTACATCCTGTTCACGGGACCGACCATCGCGATCCTCGAGACCATCACCCTCGGCATCGGTGACTACCTGCAGAACTTCATCGGCATGAGCCTGCGAATGTCGCCCTACGATGACAGTCAATGGGCTTCGAACTGGACCATCTTCTACTGGGCCTGGGTCATCGCCTGGTCGCCGTTCGTGGGCACTTTCGTGGCGCGAATCTCGCGCGGACGAACCATCAAGCAGTACGTTTTCGGGGTGCTCGTGGTGCCGCCGCTGCTGGCTTGTCTGTGGATCGGGGTCTTCGGTGGCGCCGCCATCCAGATGGAGATGAACAGCGACGCGGGGCTTGCCCAGGCCACGTCCGACAATATCACTTCGGCGCTGTTTCAGATGTTCGATCTGATGCCGTTCTCGAACGTGCTGTCGGTCGTCGCCCTCTGCCTGATCTTCATCTTCCTGGTGACGTCGGCGGACTCGGCGACCTACATCGTGTCGCAGATGACGGACAACGGCTCGCTCAATCCGCCGCTGATGAAGCGGATCATCTGGGGGGTATTGATCGCGGCGATCTGCCTGACGCTGCTCTCGGCCGGCGGCGAGAACGGACTGAAAGGGCTGCAATCGGCCTCGGTGCTGGCAGCGTTGCCCTTCACCTTCATTCTCTACGGGATGATATTCGTGACGTTGAAAGAGCTGCGCGCCGATCGCAAGGCCATGCTGACCGCGCTCTATCGACGCCATAGCGATACTCCTGTGGGTGCCGACGCCTTCGAGGCCGAGGAACTGGGAGAAGAAGATCGCTATCGGCGTGCCCCCGACATCAAGAACCGCCGCATCAACCCGCGTTGATCATCGGCGTGGGAAGTCCCGGCCCCGGTCTGCAAGGATCGGGGCCGTTTTCGTCAGGGGATGAGGGCGGCTGGCATGCGCGGGGGAGAGCCGGGTGAATCCGGCACCGGTGGCGAAAAAGGGGGAAGCGGCCTAATTTATGACTGGATTTCCTCTCCATGCCGCCGTTAATAGGACGATAAAGCATTTATTAACAGGACGATGAAGCATTGCGGAGCTCATCCATGCCACCGGCCTTGAAGTCTTCACGACAATCGCGCCACGGCGCCACTCGCCGCGGGATGCCACCTGCCGAGTCCAGAATCGACCGGTGGCTCAACGCGCTGGTCAGCCTGGCCGTGGTCACGGCCCTGGTCGTCGGCGGCGCGGCGCTGCTCGTGCCCCTGCTGTTCTGAATCGCTCGGGCCCGTACCGGGCCCGGCCCGCCAGCTCGAGGCATCCGGCGCGAGGCGCGTCGTCGGCCATCCTGCCACGCGACTCGCTAGCCCTCGCGGCGTCTGACCTGCAGGCGCTGCATTGACGCGACCAGATCGTTGAACCGTTCCCCCTGAACCTGCACATGGGCCTTGATCGCTGCCTCGGCAGCGTCGGCTTCACCGCGCTCCAGCGCCGCCACGATGGCCTCGTGCTCGTCGAAGCTGGTGGCGAGGCGGTGGCGGGCGTGCAGTTGCAGACGACGATAGGGCTTCAGAATGGCATGCAGGCGTGCCGCTTCCTGGGTCAGGAAGTCGTTGTGGCTGGCCTCGTAGATCAGGTGGTGGAAAATGCCGTTCTCGTAGTAGTAGCCGTCGGCGTCTCCCGCGCTCATGCACGCCCGGCAGGCCGTCTGGGCACGGTGCAGCGCCGCCAGTTCTTCGGGGGTGGCGCGTCGCGCCGCCAGGCGAGCGCACATGCCCTCCAGTTCCGCCATGACCTCGAATCGCTCGACCAGCTCGGTCACGCTCAATTGGGCGACGAAGGTGCCGCGTTTCGGCAGGACGCGCACCATGCCCGATGCCGCCAGTTGCTGCAGCGCCTCGCGAATCGGGGTACGCGAGCAGCCGTACTCCCTGGCCAGGGCTTCCGGGTCCAGTTTGTCCCCCGGCGCGTAGCGACCGTCGACGATGGCATCCTCGAGCAGGTCGCGAAGCCGCTGGGCATGCGGGATGCGGGCCATATTAGACTTTCTCCTATATTGACACCCGGTCTGTGGGGGCATAACTGTTATATATAACAGAGCGATGACATGTATGTTAACTGTCGGTTTCCGGTTCGCGCGATCCGATGGTTTCCCGACCCGCTGCCTCGCTCCGTTCACGCTCACCGGTGTCGTCGTGCGACATCGGTGGAAGCTTCAGCCTCAGACCCGAGAGGGCCGGCATGAACGTCAACATGAATTTTCTGCAGGATCTGCTCTCCAGTATCGGCCGGCGAACCCGGGGCCAGCATCTCTTCGGGGGCGAAGGTGATGGCAAGGCGAGCAGTCTGGCGAGATTGACCTCGGTGTGCGAGACCCTGATGCACCCGGGCGGTGAAGCCTCGCAGATCCTGATCGCCCAGGAGGCGCTGGAGCGCTATGCCGCGCTGGATGACAGCGATCGCGTCGCCTTTTTCCAGTTGCTGGGCGAACGCTACGCCGCCGAACCCGATGCCATCCACCAGGCCTACGCCGCGTATCGTGACACGGGAGACAACGCCAGCCTGCAGCGGCTGTTCTCCGCCTGTGAGCCGCGCCGCCAGCACCTGCTGCGCCGATTGAACCTGTGCCCCGGCGGCACCTATGAACTGGTCAAGATGCGTGCGGACCTGTTGCGCTGCCTCAAGACCCATCCCGAGCTGGCGCCGCTGGACGCCGACTTCGAGCATCTCTTCGCCTCCTGGTTCAATCGCGGTTTTCTGGTGCTCGAGAGTATCGACTGGAACACGCCCGCGGCGGTACTCGAGAAGATCATCCACTACGAGGCCGTCCATGCGATCGGCGACTGGTCGGACCTGCGCCGCCGCCTGGATCCGGAAGATCGTCACTGCTACGCCTTCTTTCACCCGGCCACGGGAGACGAGCCGCTGATCTTCGTCGAGGTGGCGCTGTGCAAGGGCATTCCCAACAGCATCCAGACGATTCTCGAAGGGGGCGACGAAGTACGCCCGGAAGAGGCCGATACCGCGGCGTTCTACAGCATCAGCAACTGTCAGGCCGGCTTGCGGGGTATCTCGTTCGGCAACTTCCTGATCAAGCAGGTGGTTCAGGAGCTCAAGCGTGAACTGCCCAATCTGGAGAAGTTCGTGACGCTGTCACCGGTCCCCGGTTTCGCCAAGTGGCTGGCGGCCGAGCGCGAAAGCGGCGCCTGCCAGCTGACCGACGAGGTCGCCGGCGGCCTCGATGCAGGCGGCTGGGTCGAGAACGCCAAGCTGCGCGACAAGCTCACGCCCGAGGTACGCGGCCTGGCGGCGCACTACCTGATCGATGCCAAGCGCGACAACGGCCTGCCGCTGGATCCGGTCGCCCGCTTTCATCTGGGCAATGGCGCCAGTCTGCACCGGCTCAACTGGCCCGGCGACACGTCCGAGAACGGCCGCCGCCAGTCCCACGGCCTGATGGTCAACTATCTCTATGAGCTCGACCGGATCGAGCAGAACCACGAAGCGTTCAGCCGCGAGGGTACGGTGGTCTGTACCAGCGACATTCGTCGCGATGCCAAGCAGGGGCGCTCACGTTGCCGTCATGGCTCCCGCACCGATGCCTGATCGGTGGCGTATTCAAAGCAGGAGAGGTGGAATGAATCACAACTTGTATCTGCAGTTTTCGGGCAACTTCGAGCGCGATCCCGACAAGGTGCTGATCGACACGCCGAGCGGCGAGACGTATCGCTACCGCGACGTGCTCTCCACGTCACGGCGGATGGCGAGCGTGCTGCGCGACACCGGTGTCGCGCGGGGTGACCGGGTCGTCGTCCAGGTCGACAAGAGCCCGCAGGCGATCATGCTCTATCTGGCCTGCCTGCAGACGGGGGCGGTCTATCTGCCGCTCAATACCGCCTACACCGAGGCCGAAGTCGAGTACTTCCTGAGCGACGCGGAGCCCCGGCTCTATGTGTGTCGTCCGGCCGACGTCGAGGCCGCCGGGGATCTGGCGCGGCGCTGCGGTGTGGCGGCCGTCGAGAGCCTGGGCAGCGAGGCCGATGGCTCTCTGATGGATCGGGTGGAGAGCGCCGAGGAGGAGACGGGCGTCGCCGAACTCGAAGCCGACGAGCTCGCGTCGATTCTCTACACCTCCGGCACCACCGGACGCTCCAAGGGCGCCATGCTCAGCCACGGCAACCTGGCGGCCAACAGTCAGGCGCTGGCGCAGACCTGGCGCTTCAGCGCCGACGACCATCTGCTGCATGCGCTGCCCATCTTCCACACCCACGGGCTGTTCGTGGCGTGCAATATCGTCCTGACCGTGGGCGCGTCGATGACCTTCCTGCCCAAGCTCGACGCCGAGCAACTGCTGGACCTGATGCCGCGGGCGACGGTGCTGATGGGCGTGCCGACGTTCTACACCCGCCTGCTCGCCAGCCCGCGCCTGGACAGGGCGACGACCGCCAACATGCGGCTGTTCGTCTCCGGCTCCGCGCCGCTGCTGGCGGAGACCCACCGCGAATTCTCCGAGCGAACCGGCCACGCCATTCTCGAACGCTACGGCATGACCGAAACCAATATGAACACCTCCAACCCCTACGATGGCGAACGCCGCCCGGGTACGGTCGGCTTCGCCCTGCCGGGCAGCGAGGTCCGCATCACGGACCGGGAGAGCGGCGGGACCATGGCGGCCGGGGAGACGGGACTGGTGGAGGTTCGCGGCCCGAACGTCTTCCAGGGGTATTGGCGGATGCCGGAGAAGACCGCCACCGAATTCCGCGACGATGGCTTCTTCATCACCGGCGATCTCGGCCTGATCGATGCGGACGGCTACCTGCATATCGTCGGGCGTGACAAGGACCTGGTGATCTCCGGCGGCTACAACGTCTATCCGAAGGAGATCGAGCAGTGGATCGACGAGATGCCACAGGTCGCCGAGTCGGCCGTCATCGGCGTGGCCCATCCCGATCTCGGTGAGGGCGTGACCGCCGCGGTGGTGCTGAAACCCGGCGAGTCGCTCGACGAATCCCAGGTGCTGGCGGCGCTCGAGGACAAGGTTGCACGCTACAAGCAGCCCAAGCGCGTGTTCTTCATCGACAGCCTTCCGCGCAACGTCATGGGCAAGGTGCAGAAGAACGCGCTGCGCGACCGTTACGCCGATATCTACCGCAGTGCCGAAACGGTGGGCAAGTAGCCCGCCGCTTCACTGTTGTCCCCGCCGCGTGGGTAACGCGGCATGGCAGCCACGCGGCAAGTGGCTGTCTCGACACACGCCAAGCTCCGATAGTCGGGTTGATCATGACCATTCTCTACAATAACGCCCCATGAGGTGATAACGATGGTGATTTACGGTGTAGCACTCCTGGCCGGCTGCATGCTGGCCGGGCTGATCATCGGCGACGTACTCGGCCAGTTGCTGGGCATCGATGCCAACCTGGGTGGCGTGGGTATCGCCATGCTGCTGCTGATCTTCGTGACCGGGTATCTCAAGGATCGCGGCAAGCTGCCGGAAACGACCGAAAGTGGCATCAACTTCTGGAACGCGATGTACATTCCCATCGTCGTCGCCATGGCGGCGAGCCAGAACGTGGCCGCGGCCTTCAGTGGCGGCATGGTGGCGATTCTCGCCGGCGTCCTCGCCGTCGTGCTGGGGCTGGCGCTGGTTCCGGTGCTGACCGGCAAGAAAGTCGACGACGCGAGCCCGCTCGAGTCGGCCCCGACAACCCCTAGTGGCCATTGAGGGAGGATGCCGACATGAACGATTCCATCGTCTCTCTGGTCGACAAGTATCACCTGATCGCCGCCTTCGCGGTGGTCGGCCTGACCATGTACGTCGCCTACTGGCTGAGCCGACACCTGACCGCCGGCCGCCTGCACGGCTCGGCGATCGCGATCATCATCGGCCTGGCGCTGGCGTATGTCGGTGGCGTGTCCACCGGCGGCAGCAAGGGGCTCTCCGACGTGACGCTGTTTTCCGGCCTCGGCCTGATGGGCGGCGGCATGCTGCGCGACCTGGCCATCATCGCCACCGCCTACGGCGTGCGTTTCCAGGAGATCAAGAAAGCCGGCTTGCGTGGCGTGATCGCGCTGTTCCTCGGCGTACTGGTGTCGTTCGTCGCCGGGGCAGTGGTGGCGATCGGCTTCGGCTACACCGACCCGGTGGACATCACCACCATTGCCGCCGGAGCGGTGACCTACATCGTCGGGCCGGTGACCGGTGCCACCCTGGGCGCGAGTTCGGAAGTGATCGCGCTGTCGATCGCCGCCGGTCTGGTGAAGTCGATTCTCACCATGATCGCGACACCGCTGACCGCCAGATTGATCGGCCTGGACAATCCGCGCTCGGCGATGATCTTCGGCGGCCTGATCGGGACCACCAGTGGCGTGGCGGCGGGCCTGGCCGCCACCGATGCGCGTCTGGTCCCCTACGGTGCGATGACCGCGACGTTCTACACCGGGCTCGGCATCCTGCTGGCGCCGACGGTGCTGTTTCTCGCCGTGCGGGCGATCTTCTGAGACTGGGGCGGCCGGCCGGGAGCCGGTC
>NZ_CALFQK010000062.1:0-3649 GCF_937921195.1 uncultured Salinicola sp. | reverse complement strand
GCTCCACGTCCAGGCCAACGCCACGATCGATGTCGCACCGGATCAGGCGACGCTGAATGCGCGACTGTGGGAGCGCACGCCGGCCCAGGTCCAGGGAGAGGAGTCCTCGGGCGATAGCGACGCCATCAAGGAGGCGCGGGACCGGCTCGAGTCCCGCACCGGCGAGCTGATCCGGACCCTGGAAAACGCCGGCGTCGACAGCAAGCGGATCCGTGCCGGCTCGCTCAGCGTGCGCCCGGACATCGTGCAGTCCGGCAATCGGGGCGATGACGACACGCCGCCGAAGGTGCGAACCCAGGTCGAACGTTCGGTGTCGTTGACGCTGAACGATCTCGACCGGCTGCCCCGCGTGCTCGACGCCCTGACCGCCGCTGGCGTCGACTCTCTCGACGGCGTCAGCTACGGGCTCCAGGACAGCGACGCGGCGGACGATCGCGCACTCAAGCAGGCGCTGGAGCGGGCACGCCAGAAGGCCGAGATGATGGCCGATACGCTGGATGTCGACCTGGGCGATGTCGTCAATATCGAAGAGACCACGGCGCCCCGCTATCAACCGCAGATGATGATGCGTGCCGCGGCAGCCGACAGTGGCAGCGGCAGCAGCGCGGCGGAGTACCGCAGCGGCGAGATCAGCATCGACGCCGGCGTGAGCGTGACCTGGGAGATCGACGACTGATGACCTTCGGGCGGGCCTCGGCGCCCGCCCGTACCGTTGCACCAGGCTTACGCCCGACGCGTCAGGCGGGCGAGAACCACCTCCGCGAGCAGCGCCAGGGCCAGCACCATTGCCAGCCAGCGCCAGTCGAAATCCGCATTCAGCGCACCCAGGGCATCCAGGAACACCATCACGATCGCCACCGGACAGACATAGCGGATCGTGAATCGCCACAGGGCGTGGATGGCCGACGGCAAACCAAGCTCCTCCTCGAGGTTCTCTCGACGCAGCACGAACCCGGCCAGCAACGCCGTTCCCAGCCCACCCAGCGGCATCAGGAAGCGCGAGGTCAGGAAATCCAGCCAGTCGAAGAAGTGACGCCCCGCCAGCTTCCAGTCCGCGCCGACGTTGAACGACAGCATCGCCAGCGTACTCACGATCCACAGCAGGATACCGACGCCCCAGGCCGCCCTGGCGCGCGACAGGCCGTGGCTTTCGTTCAGCCAGGCGACCGTGGCTTCGATCATCGAGATGGCCGAGGTCAGCGCGGCCACGGTCAGCATCAGGAAGAAGATCGTCTCGATCACCCCGCCCAGCGGCATCTGCTGGAACGCCAGCGGCAGGCTCATGAAGATGAGGCCGGGGCCGGACGCCGGGTCCATGCCGTTGGCGAAGATCACCGGGAAGATCGCCAGCCCGGCCATCAGCGCCACCAGGGTGTCGCAGATGGCGACCATCAGCGTGGTACGACCGATGGACTGGCCCGCCGGCAAGTAGGCGCCGTAGGTGAGGATCGCGCCGGAGGCAAGCGACAGGGTGAAGAAGGCGTGCCCCATCGCCGCCAGGATGGCCTGTCCGGTGAGCTTGCCGGGATCGAAGGCGAACAGGAACTGCACGCCGGCGCCGAAGCTGCCGGAAAAGATCGCGTAGACGATCATGATCACCAGCATCACCACCAGACCGGGCATCATCCAGCGCACGCTGCGCTCGATGCCCGCCTGGACGCCCAGTCCCACGATCGCCATCGTCGCCACAGTGACGAGCGTGCTCCAGAAGCCGAGATTCCAAGGGTTGGCGTTGTTGGCACCGAAGATGGCCGCCATGCCCTCGACGCTGTCGGCCGTCAAGCCTCCGCTGAGCGACTTCCACAGATAGGAGACGGCCCAGCCGGCGACCACGACGTAGAACGACAGGATCATGAATCCGCATAGCATCGCCATCCAGCCGAGCCCCGACCACAACCCGCTGCGCCCGGACTCCCGCGCCACCCGCCGGATCGCGTCCACCGGACTGCCCCGGCCTCTGCGCCCCAGCGCAATCTCGGTCATCATCACCGGCACGCCGATGGCCGCGATGCAGACCAGGTAAACCATGACGAAAGCACCACCGCCATATTCGCCGGTCATGTACGGGAATTTCCAGATGTTGCCCAGCCCCACGGACGAGCCGGTGGCCGCCAGGACGAAGCCCCAGCGTCCCAGCCACAGATTCTTGGGTCGTGCGATTGCGGTCATGCTTCCTCGTCGTTCCAGTGGACGGCCTGAAGACGCCAGCCCCGTATCGAGGCCGGGTGCGGCGCAGGGAGTCGCCCAGGGCGGGCGATTGCGGCGGAGGATTGTAGCGTCGACGCGCGACATGCGCGACCAAGTCGTGGTTGGTAGGGTGCCGGGGCTTGTGCAAAGCTTGGCCCACAGCGATGATCCAGCCCACTCGCCGGTCGGCATTACCGGCGTCGAACGACAAGGAGATTCCGATGTCCCGGCACTTCGCCATTCTGGGGTTGGGCTATTTCGGCAGTACCGTCGCACGTGAACTGAAACGTCATCAGAACCAGGTGCTCGGGGTCGATGCCGACGAGACCCGGGTCGACGCGATGTCGGACATGCTCGATCATGCGGTGATCGCCGACCTCACCGACGAGAAGGCGCTCGGCGAACTCTCGCTGGATGCCTACGACGTCGTGGTCATCGATGTCGACGACAACGTCGAGGCCAGCGTCACCTGCACGCTCCACGTCAAGGAGCTCGGTGCCAAGGAGATCTGGGCCAAGGCTCACTCCGATGCCCACTACAAGTTGCTCAAGCGCCTGGGCGCCGACCGGGTCGTCTACCCGGAATACGATGTCGGCGTGCGGGTCGCGGAGAGCCTCAACTATCACGCCATGGTCGATTTCATCCGGCTGGGCGAGCGCCAGTTCATCGTCGAGATCGAGACCACCGACCGTCTGATCGAGAACTGTGCCAGCGTCGCCAACCTCGCCATCGATCCCGAGGCCCTGTCTCTGGTCGCCATCAAGCGTGGCAAAGAGGTGATTCGCAACCCGGACGACGACACCCCGCTCCAGGCCGGCGACAGCCTGATCCTGATGGGCGACCTGCAGGCGCTGCGCGAAATCGGCAAACAGATATGAGCGTTCCGCTTCATCCCTCTGCACGAGACGCCCTCGAGGCGCCCGCCAGCCACGCAAGCCGCCGTGGAGGGTGCGAGTGAGACGCTGGCAACGACTCAAGCGGCCCTTCCGTCGCGCCCCGCACGGCGGTGTCATCAGGCTCTCGCCACCGGAGATACTGCTGCTCGGTTTTGCGCTGCTCTGCGCCATCGGCGCTCTGCTGCTATGGCTTCCGGGCAGCGCGACGCGTCCCCTGGCCTGGCACGAGGCCCTGTTCACCGCGACCTCGGCGGTCACCGTCACCGGGCTCAGCGTGATCGATGTGGGCAAGGACCTGACATTCATCGGCCAGTTGGTGTTACTGGTCCTGATCCAGGTCGGCGGCCTGGGCTTCATGACCTTCGCCGCGCTGACGGTGCTGCTGCTGGGAACGCGGCTGCCGCTGAGCCAGCAGAACCTGGTCCGCGAGGCGCTGGGAGAGATCGCCTTCAGCGACATCCGCGACCTGGTCAAGCTGGTGGTCGCCTTCGCCTTCATTACCGAGACCGTCTGCACGCTGCTGCTGGCCTGCCACTGGGTGCCCGAGCAGGGGCTGGAGATGGGGC
>NZ_CALFQK010000061.1:0-27280 GCF_937921195.1 uncultured Salinicola sp. | reverse complement strand
GGCGGGACCTCCAGCGTGACCTTGATGGCCGGGTTCGGTATTCTCATGTCGATTCATACGCACCGGCGGCTGTTGACACACTGACGCTGGGCAAGCCGCAATCAGGGAGCAAGTCACGCATGCCGCTGCGTTGGAGACGAGAATTTCGATTCAGCCTCACTCTGCTGCTGGTGGGGCTGCTGGGCATGGCGAGCGCGGCCGCGCAGGGCGAGGAGGATTTCGATCCCGCCACTCACCCCGAGGTGAAGGCGATGCTGGAGTCGCTGTCCCGGCAGGGAGTGTCGGAGCGCGAACTCGATGCGGCCATGCGGGCGGCGAGATATCGGCCCCAGGTGCTGGAGGCGATGAGCCATGCGGCCGAGCGCCGGCTGCGCTGGGACGAGTATCGCGACATCTTCATACAGCCCGAGCGGATACGGCAGGGGGTCGCTTTCCTCGACGCCAACCGGGAAGCCCTGGAGCGCGCCGAGCGGCGCTACGGTGTGCCCCCGGAAGTCGTGGTGGCGATCCTGGGAGTCGAGACCCAGTACGGCCGGCACAAGGGGACGCACCGCGTGCTCGACTCGCTGTCGACGCTGGCGTTTCACCATCCCACGCGGGGTGGATTCTTCCGTGGCGAGCTCGAGGCCTTTCTCGCAATCACGCTGGGGCAAGGGGTCGATCCGCAGACGCTCTACGGCTCCTATGCCGGTGCCATGGGGTATCCCCAGTTCATCCCGACGAGCTATCAGGCCTACGCGGTCGATTTCGACGGCGACGGTTTGAAGGACCTGTGGAATGATCCGGTCGATGCCATCGGCAGTATCGCCAATTATTTCAGCGAACATGGCTGGCAGCGACACCGGCCGGTGCTGGTCGAGGCCAGCGGCCCCGAGGCGTTGCCACCTGATGTGAAATTCAACCGCACCGAGCCGCCGGATACCACGGTCGAGGCCCTGAAGCGCGTGGGTATCGAACCCACGGCGGGAAATCTGCAGCCACAGGACAAGGTCGTGCCGCTGGCGCTGGATTTCGCCGACGGCCACGTCCGCTACGTACTGGGTCTCGACAATTTCCACGTCATCACGCGTTACAACCACAGTCATCTTTACGCCATGGCGGTGGCGACACTGGCTCAGCGCATTCAAACGGCCATGGATGACGGCGTATGAAGCGTCGAGGCATGACATGGCGCGGTTTGCCGATGATCGTGCTGGTGTCGATACTGGCGGGCTGTGCCGGCGGTGGCGGCTCCCAGCAGGGCGGCGGACGCTACGCGATGGACCAGGATGCGTACCCCGACTCGCCCGAGGACGTCGCCAACGTGCCGGACGCGGTGCCCAGGGTCGAGCCGCGCTCCAGGAGCGGCAACCGCTCGACCTACAGTGTCTGGGGAAAGACCTATCACGTGCTCGACGACCCGACCGGATACTCGGCGGAAGGTCGCGCTTCCTGGTACGGGGTCAAGTTCCAGGGCTACGACACCGCCAATGGCGAAACCTACGACATGTACAAGATGTCGGCGGCGCATCGCTCGCTCCCCCTGCCCATCTACGCCCGGGTCACCAACCTCGACAACGGTCGCAAGGTCATCGTTCGCGTCAACGACCGCGGTCCGTTTCACAGCGACCGCCTGATCGATCTCTCCTACGCGGCGGCAGCCCGGTTGGGAATCCTGAAGGGCGGAACGGGGCGGGTGAAAGTGGAGGCGATCGACCCCGTGGCGTGGGCGCGTACCCATGGACGATCGAATTCGACGAGCGGGGCTGCCGAGCAGTCCGATGTTGCATCCCGGTCCGCCTCGCCCGCGGTATCGAAACGGGCCGCGCCGAGCCGGCCGCCCGGCTCGACATCGGGGGCAGGGACGGCGGTGAACTACGAGGCGAGCATCGACCCCATCCTCTCGGCGGCCAATGACGGCGACCCCACGGCTGCCGCCTCTGCGCCACCCCGCAATGCCGCAGCCGCGTCGCCCGACAACGCCACATCCGCGTCTGGCGTCACGCGCTCGTCTGCCGGTCAGCGCTACGTTCAGGTCGCCGCGCTGGGCTCTCAGGCCAAGGCGGAGGCGCTGAAAAGCCGCCTGCAGGGCTTGCTGTCGCGACCGGTTCGCATTGACAATGCGACACCTCTCTATCGTGTCCAGGTCGGGCCCATCGATGACCTGGCATCGCTCGAATCCATCAGAGCTACCTTGCGAGACGCCGGCTACGGCCAGGTGTTCCTGGTAGCGCCCACACAGTAACCTTTTCCAATGAGAACCCGATTGTCATGAAAGCGTTGTTCACTTCGTCTGTTTCACGCCTGGTCATCTCAGCGTCATTGTGTCTGGGGCTGTTTTCATCACCGGTCGGCGCTCAGCAGCCTACCCCCGACAGCCAGATGTCCACTGCCAATCCGGAACCGGGGCAGTTGATCCCGTCACCGCCGGATCTGGCGGCTTCTTCCTGGGTGCTGATGGATGCCTCCACGGGTCAGTTGCTGGTGAATCACAACGGGGACCAGCGTCTGCCGCCTGCCAGTCTGACCAAGATGATGACGGCGTACATCGTCGAACAGGAGATCGACGGTGGCAGCATCTCCGACAGCGACATGGTCAGTGTGAGCGAAAATGCCTGGCGCACGGGCGGCTCGCGCATGTTCATCCAGGAGGGCACCCAGGTCAGTGTCGAGGACCTGCTGCGCGGCGTGGTCGTGCAATCCGGCAATGACGCCAGCGTGGCGCTGTCGGAGTACGTCGCCGGCAGCGAGTCGGCTTTCGCCGACCTGATGAATCAGCAGGCCCAGCGCATGGGCATGCAGAACAGCCATTTCATGAACCCCACGGGGCTCCCGCACGACGATCACTACTCGTCCGCCCATGACCTGGCGATTCTCGCGCGCCATATCATCATGGACTTCCCCGACCACTATCAGGTCTATTCCGAAAAATACTTCACCTACAATGATATCCGTCAGCCCAATCGCAACCGCCTGCTGTGGCGTGATCCGGACGTCGACGGCCTGAAGACCGGGCATACGGAAGCCGCCGGCTACTGTCTGGTGGCATCCGCCAAGAAGCAGGACACCCGTCTGATCGCCGTGGTCATGGGCACCAACTCCGATGAGGCACGGGCGGCCGAGACCCAGCGCCTGCTCAACTACGGGTTCCGCTTCTTCCAGACCCGCAAGCTCTACGATGCCGGTTCCGTGCTCAACGAGGCGCGGGTCTGGGGTGGCGACAGCGATACCGTTCGTCTCGGTGTCAAGGATGCGGTCAGCATGACCGTGCCGCGGGGCAGTGCCGACAACCTGACCGCTCGCCTCAACCTGCCGGAGACGTTGCATGCGCCGATTCAGGCGGGCCAGCAGGTCGGCACGCTGGAAATCAAGTCCGGCGACGAGGTGCTGGGACAAGAGCCGCTGGTCGCGCTGGAGGGTGTCGAAGAGGGCAGCATCTTCAAGCGCGTCTGGGACTCCATCGTGCTGTTCGTGACCGGCCTGTTCGACTGAGTGCCGCCTGGCGTCGCCCCGGCGGCGCCTCTCCCGCCGCCTCGGAGGAATTCTGCGGGGCGGCGGGGCGGCATCGGTTGGTGAGCCGGGTAATGTTGAGTAGAATGGTCGGAAATGTACTCCGTTTCCAGATGCCATGACCCAGACTCCCAGCGATGTTGATCTTCCCCGACCCAAGGTCGAGTTTCCCTGCGATTACCCGATACGGGTGGTTGGCGACGCTGCCGACGATTTCGTGGCGGCCGTCAGTGATGTGATCGAGCGTCATGCGCCCGGTTTCGATCCGGCATCGATCAAGCTCTCCGACAGTCGTAATGGCCGGTTCCAGTCGCTGCGCGTGGTCATTCACGCCACCGGCGAGGCGCAGTTGAATGCGCTGTTTCAGGATCTGAAGGCCACCGGTCGGGTCCATATGGTGCTATGACGCCGATGTCCGCCCTGCCACTCTATCGCCTTGGGCGCCAGCCCTACCTGCCGGTCTGGCAGGCAATGTCGCGTTTCACCGATGGCCGCGACAGCGCAGAGCCGGATCAGCTGTGGCTGGTCGAGCACGAGCCCGTGTTCACGCAGGGACGTGCGGGCAAGCCTGAACATCTGCTGATGCCTGGCGATATCCCGGTGGTGGCGAGTGATCGGGGAGGGCAGGTGACCTATCATGGGCCGGGCCAGATCGTGCTGTACCCGCTGCTGGACGTTCGCCGGCGAGGGTTGGGGGTGCGTGAACTGGTGACGCTGCTCGAGAGCGCCGTCGTCGACCTGCTGGCCCAGCATGGCATCTCGGCTCGGGCGCGTCCGGACGCACCGGGGGTCTATGTCGGTGACGAGAAGATCGCCTCCCTGGGCTTGCGGATTCGACGAGGCTGCAGCTTTCATGGGGTAGCTCTCAACGTCGATATGGACCTGTCGCCATTTTCCCGTATCAACCCGTGTGGCTATTCGGGCCTGAAGATGACCCAACTGCGTGATCATCTGCCTGGACCGATCTCGTTCGACCGTGAATCCACGAGGCTGGCCGACTGTTTCGCGCAGCGGCTGGCGGTGAAACTCGAGGATCGGCCGCTGTGGCCACGAGCATTTGAACCGGTAGCGACTGCCTAGCTGCCGGCGTTCCAAGACCTATCAGGAAGGGACCTATGACCGAGACGACCGTGATGCAAACGCCCGAGGCCAAGAAGCCTGCCCGTGCCGAGCGGGGTGTCAAACTGCGCGGTGCCGACAAGGTATCGCGGATTCCCGTCAAGGTCATTCCGACCGAAACCCTGCCGAAGAAGCCGGACTGGCTGAGGGTCAGGATGCCGGTCTCTCCCCAGGTGACCCACATCAAGCAGACGCTGCGAAAGCATGGGCTGCACACCGTTTGCGAAGAGGCTTCCTGCCCCAATCTGGGCGAGTGTTTCAGCGGCGGGACGGCGACGTTCATGATCATGGGCGACATCTGCACCCGGCGCTGCCCGTTTTGCGATGTCGCGCACGGGCGTCCCAACGCGCTAAACGAGAATGAGCCGCGGGAGTTGGCCGAGGCCATCGCCGAAATGGGGCTCAATTATGTCGTCGTGACCTCCGTGGATCGTGACGATCTGCGCGACGGTGGGGCCCAGCACTTCGCCAACTGCATCCGCGAGATTCGCCGCGACAGTCCGGAAATCGAGATCGAGGTTCTGGTACCCGATTTCCGCGGTCGCATGCAGGTGGCTCTCGATATTCTGGAAGGCGAGGCGCCGGACGTTTTCAATCACAACCTGGAGACGGTGCCGTCCCTTTACCGCAAGGTTCGCCCCGGCGCGGACTACCAGTGGTCGTTGGACCTGCTGAAGGGTTACAAGGCCCGTCGTCCGGAAGTGATGACCAAGTCGGGGCTGATGCTCGGGGTGGGCGAGACCGACGAGCAGGTCATCGAGGTAATGCGTGACCTGCGTGCGCACGATGTCGACATGTTGACTCTCGGGCAGTACATGCAGCCGTCCCGCAACCATCTGCCCGTCGATCGCTGGGTGCATCCCAGGACATTCGACTGGTTCGCCGAACAGGGCAGGAGCATGGGCTTCACCCATGTCGCGTCCGGGCCGCTGGTCCGCTCCTCGTACCATGCCGACAAGCAGGCCCATGGGGTCGAAGTGAAGTAACCGCCTCTTAAATCGAATGAATCTCGGTCGGGCCCGCCGCTTCAATCGGTGGGCCCTTTCCGTCTCTGGCGGATGATTGCCTGGTGCTGGCGGCAAGGCTAGGGGGAAGCGAACGTCTTTTTTGAGTGCCCGTCTTTTTTGTGAGTCGATGCATCTGACGCGGTACGGAAGGCGTATTGGGGTAGTGATTCGTTCTGCGCGAACTAAGATTCTCAATAAATCATCGTGGCACGCCGGCTGATTTGCCGTTCCCTGCTCGTGTCATCAAGCGCGATCACGATGATGCCCATCAAACCCGACGATGTTTTCGTACTGAAGAGCCGAACTATGATTGCACCGAACCTGCCTGAGCAGGAGACAGAGCGCTTGAGTTTCCTGCACGACCTACAACTGCTCGATTCGAACGCGGACGAGGGCTTCGATCGGTTGACGGAGCTGGCAACGCAAATTTTCGACGTGCCCATGTCGTTGATCACGCTGATCGATGAAGATCGCCAGTGGTTCAAGTCGCGTCAGGGTTTGAGCGTGTGCGAGACACCCAGGCGGATCTCCTTCTGCGGTCACGTCGTGGCCGACGGCCAGCCGATGGTGATCAACAACGCGCTGCGGGATCCCAGATTCTCGGACAACCCGCTGGTGACGGGGGCGCCCTTCATACGCTTCTACGCGGGCTATCCGCTGTTCGTGGCGCCGGACATCTGCGTCGGCACCCTATGTCTGATCGGCACGCTCCCGCGTACGTTCGAAGAGACCGATATGCGTCGAATGAAGCTGCTCGCCGCCCAGGCCGAGGAGCTGATTCATCTCCACGTTCTGCGTGTCCGTGCGAATCTCGCCAGGGTGCCGGTTTCAGGTGCGAGCGGTGGTGGCGTCTAGCCATCGTCGGCGGGAAGGCACAGTAGCGTGGGCGTCTCGATCGGGGTGATTGGCGCCCGGAAGTGGGCGTTCAACTCCGGCAGCAGTTCGCGCACGAAACGCAGGAACAGTTCCGTTACCGGCGTCGGGTAGCGGTCCTTGGGATAGACCGTGCACCACGAGCGCCTCAGCGGGAAGCCCGGGATCGTCGGGCTCGCCAGCAGGCCGGAGGCGAGCTCCAGTTGCACGGCCAGTCTCGGCAACACGGCGACGCCGAGATGGGCCATGACCCCCTGCTTGATGGCCTCGTTGGTGCCGAGTTCGATGGTGTGGTGCAGTGAAATGCGCTCCCGCGCCGCGAAATCCTCGAACGCCGTGCGTGCCCCGGATCCCGGCTCTCTCATCAGCAGGTAGTGCCTCGCGAAATCCTCGAGCGTGGCCTTGTCGGCGGTCACCAGTGGATGGCCCGGCCAGACGACGGGGATCAGTTCGTTGTCCAGAATGGGCATGAAGACCAGGTTGGGGTCGTCCGGCACCATGCCCATGATCACCAGATCGTCCCGCCTTTCCGCCAGTCGCTCGAGCGCTTGCCCCCGGTTGCAGACGCGCAACCGAATCTGAACCTCCGGGTAGCGGGCGCGAAAGCGAGCCAGGATGTGCGGCACCACGTATTGAGCGGTCGAGACGGCGGCCAGGTTGAGCTCGCCGCGGATGGTGCCGGCCAGCTCCGACAACTCCATCTGAAGGCTTGAGACCTGACCGAAGATCGACTGCACCGAGGCGGACAAGGCGTCGGCGGCGGGCAGGATGTGGAGTGTCTTGCCGGCATACTTGAACAGCGGCTGGGCCAAGGCCTGCTCGAGCTGTCGGATCTGGGCGCTGACGGCGGGCTGTGTCAGGCCAAGTTGCTCAGCGGCGCGCGAGTAGGACTGCTGCCGATGGACGGCCTGGAACACCTGAAGCTGACGGAATGTCAGGCGATTGAGCAGGTTGGGTCTCGACATTCGGTACGCTCTCGCGGTCAGGTATAAGGTGAAGCTTATAGGTTGGCAAAAAAATATCAATTTTTCTATTGGGTCCCGGGTGGCTAGCGTAGAGCAGAAGAGAACCAACGCTTATCCGACAACCGGGAGAGCTTGCGGTGTTTAAGAAGCTGCTGATCGCCAACCGTGGCGAGATCGCCGTGCGTATTGTACGGGCCTGCGCCGAGATGGGCATCCGTTCGGTCGCGATCTATACCGAGCCCGACCGATTTTCGTTGCACGTCAAAGGCGCCGACGAGGCGCATTTCGTCGGAGAGGAGCCGCTGGCGGGCTATCTGGACCCGCGGCGTGTCGTCAATCTGGCGCGCGAAACCGGTTGCGATGCCATTCACCCCGGCTACGGTTTCCTGTCCGAGAGTGCCGAGTTCGCCAGGATCTGTAGCGAGGCCGGAATCGCTTTCGTCGGCCCGAGTGCCGAGGTCATCGCCAAGATGGGCGACAAGACGGCGGCGCGAGCGGCCATGCGCGAAGCCGGCGTACCCATCACGCCGGGATCCGAGGGCAATCTCGCCAACCGCGAAGAAGCGCTGACGGTGGCGGAGGAGATCGGGTATCCGGTCATGCTCAAGGCGACCTCCGGTGGCGGCGGGCGGGGCATCCGCCGCTGCGATACGCCCGAGCAACTGACTCAGGCCTGGGACCGGGTGATCTCCGAGGCGACCAAGGCGTTCGGCAGCGCCGAGGTGTTCATGGAGAAGTGCGTCGTCGATCCGCTGCATATCGAAGTCCAGGTGCTGGCGGACGGTCACGGTGGCGTCATTCATCTGTTCGAGCGCGACTGCTCGATCCAGCGTCGCAATCAGAAGCTGATCGAGATCGCCCCCAGTCCCCAGTTGACCCCGGAGCAGCGCAGCTACGTCGGCAAGATGGCGGTCCGTGCCGCCAGCGCGGTGAGTTACGAGAATGCCGGCACCGTGGAGTTCCTGGTCAAGGACAATGAAGTCTACTTCATGGAGATGAATACCCGGGTCCAGGTCGAGCACACCATCACCGAGGCGATCACCGGGGTCGACATCGTTCGCGAGCAATTGCGCATCGCTGCGGGGGAGAGGCTGGCCTACCGCCAGGAGGACATTCGCCATCAGGGCTACGCGATCCAGTTCCGGATCAACGCCGAGGATCCCAAGAACGACTTCCTGCCCAGCTTTGGCCGCATCACGCGCTACTACGCGCCCGGCGGCCCCGGCGTCCGCACCGATACCGCGATCTATACCGGTTACACCATCCCGCCATACTTCGATTCGATGTGTCTCAAGCTGATCGTCTGGGGCATGACCTGGGAGGAGACGCTCAACCGGGGCATCAGGGCATTGAACGACATGCGCCTTCAGGGGGTGAAGACCACCGCGCCGTACTATCAGGAAATTCTTCGCCACCCTGCGTTCCGCGCTGGCCAGTTCGATACCGGGTTCGTTCCCGCCCATCCGGAATTGCTCAACTACTCCGTCAAGCGCAATCCGGAGGAGATCGCCCTGGCGATATCGGCGGCCATTGCAGCTCATGCCGGGCTCTGAGCGCGGCCAACTCGGAATACGACGAATCGATCGGGACCAGAATCAGGAGACAAAAATGAACCAAGCCGAGCCGTCATCCGTCAAGATCAGCGATGTCGTGCTGCGCGATGGGCACCAATCGCTGCTTGCCACGCGCATGCGCACCGAGGACATGCTGCCGATCTGTGCCAAGCTCGACGCGATCGGATTCCACTCCCTGGAGGTGTGGGGGGGTGCCACCTTCGACGCCTGCGTGCGATTTCTCAAGGAGGACCCCTGGGAGCGCCTGCAGTCGCTCCGCGAGGCGCTCCCCGATACCCCGCTGCAGATGCTGCTGCGCGGTCAGAACCTGCTCGGCTACCGTCACTACGCGGACGATGTCGTCGAGCGGTTCGTCGCGCGTTCGGCCGACAACGGGATCGATATCTTCCGGGTCTTCGATGCGTTGAACGACCTGCGCAATCTCGAGACTGCCATGAAAGCGGTCAAGGCCAGCGGTAAGCATGCCCAAGGGACGATCTGCTATACCGTCAGTCCGGTTCATACCCGTGACATGTACGTCGAGCAGGCCAAGCGACTCGTCGACATGGGCGCCGACTCCATCGCGATCAAGGACATGGCGGGTCTGCTGACGCCGTACGCGACCGGCGAGCTGGTGCAGGCGCTGGTCGAGGCGGTGGACGTCCCGATCCATCTCCACGCCCACGCGACATCCGGACTCGCCTCCCTGAGCCAGATGAAGGCGATCGAGGCGGGGTGTCGCCACATCGATACCTGCATCTCCGCCTTTGCCGGAGGCACCAGCCATCCGTCGACCGAGGCGATGGTCGCGGCGTTCCAGGACACCCCCTATGACACCGGCCTGGATCTGGTGGCGTTGAAGGAGATCGGCGACTACTTCCGTGAAGTCCGCAAGAAATACGCGGCTTTCGAGAGCGAGTACACCCGCGAGGATGTCAGCGTGCAGATCTGGCAGGTGCCGGGCGGCATGATGTCGAACCTCGCCAACCAGATGAAAGAGCAGAACGCCCTGGGCCGGATCCAGGACGTGTTCGACGAGATCCCCAAGGTCCGTGCCGATCTCGGCTATCCGCCGCTGGTGACGCCGACCTCGCAGATCGTCGGCACCCAGGCGGCCATGAACGTGCTGACCGGCGAGCGTTACAAGTCGATCACCAACGAAGTGAAGCGCTACCTGCTGGGCGGTTACGGTCAGCCACCCGCGGAAGTGAATGCGGAGGTTCGTCGCAAGGCGATCGGCAACGAGTCGGTCGACGATGGCCGGCCCGCCGACCACATCAAGCCCGAGATGGCCAGGCTCGAGCAGGAGATCGGCGATCTCGCGAACAGCGAGGAGGACGTGCTGACCTTCGCCATGTTCCCCGATCTCGGGCGGGAGTATCTGCAGGGGCGGCGCGACGGCACCCTGGTGGCCGAACCGATTCCGGCCGCCGAAGCCTCCGGCGGCGGCCGGCCGGTGTCCGAGGGCGTGCCGACAGAATTCGTCATCGACGTTCACGGTGAGTCCTACGAGGTGCAGATCACCGGCGTCGGCAGCGGTAGCGGCCGCAAGCGCCGGGTCTACCTGACGCTCGACGGCATGCCCGAAGAAGTCGTGTTCGAGGCCAAGGACGAGTTCGTCCAGGAAGGCAAGGGTGGCGGACGGGCCAAGGCCAGCTCTCCGGGGCATGTCACCACGTCGATGCCGGGGAATATCGTCGACGTGCTGGTTGCCGAGGGCGACAGCGTGAAGGAGGGCCAGGCCGTGCTGATCACCGAGGCCATGAAGATGGAAACCGAGGTCCAGGCGAGAATCAGTGGCACGGTCAAGGCCGTCCATGTGGCCAAGGGGGACCGGGTGACACCCGGCGAGGTGCTGGTCGAGATCGAATAGCGGGCCGCGATCGCTGCGGCGTCACGACGAAAAACGCGGAGCCTGGGCTCCGCGTTTTGTCGTTCAGTGGATCGGACGCGTGGCGCCCGACGCCACGGCTTACTCCTCGACCTGGATGATCTTCATGGTGTTGGTGCCACCATGGGCGTTCATGTGATCGCCGCGGGTGAGAATGACGTGATCGCCCTTGTCGGCGAGCCCGCGGTCGACCAGCTCCTTGATCGCGCCGGCATTGATCTCGGTCAACGGGAAGCGCGAGCTGTCGAAGACCAGTGACACCACGCCCCGGTACAGTGCCATGCGACGTTGAACCATGGGCGTTTCGGCCAGCGCCACGATCGGGAGGCCGGACCGGATGCGCGAGGCGATCAGCGGGGTGTAGCCGGAGGCGGTCAGGCAGGCGATAGCCACGACGCCGGAGAGGTGGTTGGCGGCGTACATGGCGGACAGCGCCAGGGTCTCGTCGATGCGGGTGAAGCCTTCGTGAATGCGGTGCTGGGACTGCTGCGCGGCGCGTTCCCGCTCCGCACCCAGGCAGAGCCGGTTCATGGCGCGAATGGTTTCCACCGGATAGTCGCCGGCGGCGGTCTCCGCCGACAGCATGACCGCGTCCGTGCCATCGAGCACCGCGTTGGCGACGTCGAAGACCTCCGCCCGGGTCGGCAGCGGCGACTCGATCATCGATTCCATCATCTGGGTGGCGGTGATGACGACCTTGTTGAGGGTCCGGGCACGCGCGATGATCCGTTTCTGCACCCCGATCAACTGGGCGTCGCCAATCTCGACGCCCAGGTCGCCGCGGGCAACCATGACGGCTTCCGAGGCCCGGATGATGTCGTCCAGGGTCTCCGGGTCGGCAACGGCCTCGGCGCGTTCGATTTTCGCGACCAGGCCGATCTCCTGGCCGGCCTCGCCGAGCAGCTCGCGGGCGTACTGCATGTCGGCGCCGCTACGCGGGAACGAGACCGCGAGGTAATCGACGCCGATATCGATTGCCGTCTTGAGATCTTCCTTGTCCTTGTCGGTCAGGGCCGCGGCGGAGAGGCCGCCACCTTGCTTGTTGATGCCCTTGTTGTTGGTCAGCTTGCCGCCGACGACGACCTTGGTATGGATTCGGGGGCCGTCGATACGGTCGACCTCGAGTACCAGCCGGCCGTCATCCAGCAGCAGCTTGTCGCCCGTCTCGACGTCGTCCGCCAGCTCCTCGTAGTCGCAACCGACGCGCTCGCTGTCGCCGGCGTCGCGGTCCAGAGAGACGTCGAGTATGAAGGATTGCCCTTTTTCCAGTTTCACCCCGCCTTCTGCGGCAAAACGGGCGATCCGGATCTTGGGGCCCTGCAGGTCGCCGAGTGCCGCCACGGCTCGACCATGACGGTCCGCCGCCTCGCGTACGGCCTTGAGGCGGCGCCGGTGATCCTCGGGATTGCCGTGGGAGAAGTTCAAGCGAACGACGTCGACCCCGGCTTCGATGATGGCGTCCAGCACCCCCTCGCGATCCGTGGCGGGCCCCAGGGTGGCGACGATCTTGGTGCGGCGAATCGGGCCGTGAAACGCGTGCTGCATGGAAATTCTCCTGGCAACTGAGTGAGTCGTCTCGCCGCGCTGGAAAATCGGTGAATCGAAACGCGGCGATGACATGTGGTTATTTTACAACAAGCGAGCCATCCTGTCCGGAGCCCATTGGTGGGCTATTTCATCATGGACACGCCCATCATGGACAGTTCCACCGTGGACAGAGCCGCGCCGTCGACGCACGTCGCACCGTCGGGAAATGGCGCGGGTTCCGGCGGCAGCCACTGGCATCGCATCACGGTCGCGCGACAGGGTGATGACGACCTCTGCCCGAGTGTAGCGTGCCAAAGAGGGCATGACATGAAGGGAAGGCAGGGAGCAAGTGGACAATCCACATCCGCTGCTTGGAATTCAGCCGCTCAGCCCCATGATGAAGGGCCATTGACATGGTGCTGTCGTTGCTGCTCAAAGTCGAGCTACGGCTGGCGCCTCGAGAAAGGCTAGGGTAGGGTAGGCGGATTTTCCGGCCGGCCCTGGTAGCCAGGCGGCCGTCGAGCACGTCACCGGTCGCCGCACGATTAAGATCGCCGCACGATATAAAGAAGCAGGAGCGCTATGGGCAAGTCACTGGTTATCGTCGAGTCACCGGCCAAGGCCAAGACCATCAACAAGTATCTCGGCAACGATTTCGTGGTGAAATCGAGTGTCGGGCATATTCGTGATCTGCCGACCAGTGGTTCCTCCAAGCAGGCCAGCGATCCCAAGGAGCGCGCCAAGCAGGCGGCGATCACGCGCAAGATGTCGCCGGACGAGAAGGCGAGCTACAAGAAACAGAAGCAGTGGGACCAGCTGATCCGGCGCATGGGTATCGATCCCGAGCACGGCTGGCGGGCCAACTACGAGATCCTGCCGGGCAAGGAGAAAGTGGTCGACGAGCTCAAGAGGCTCGCCGACAAGAGCGACATCATCTATCTCGCGACCGATCTGGACCGCGAGGGGGAGGCGATCGCCTGGCATCTGAAAGAGACCATCGGCGGCGACGACTCCCGCTACAAGCGGGTGGTCTTCAACGAAATCACCAAGAACGCCATCCAGGAAGCTTTCAAGCAGCCCGGTACCCTCAATATCGCCCGCGTCGAGGCGCAGCAGAGCCGGCGTTTCCTGGATCGGGTGGTCGGCTTCATGATCTCCCCGCTGCTCTGGAGCAAGGTCGCGCGTGGACTCTCGGCGGGGCGCGTCCAGTCGGTGGCGGTGCGCCTGATCGTCGATCGGGAGCGCGATATCCGGGCTTTCGTGCCGGAAGAGTTCTGGGACGTGCACGCGGATACCGTGACCGCCGATGGCGAGCCGGTACGCTTCGAGATCGTGCGCCAGAACGGTGAGACCTTCCGGCCGACTTCCGAGCAGGAGACCCTGGAGCGCATCGCTCCGCTGCGCCAGGAGACCCTGGAAGTCACCAGTCGCGAAACCCGGCCGACCAGTTCCAAGCCCAACGCGCCCTTCATCACCTCGACGCTGCAGCAGGCCGCGAGCGGTCGTCTGGGATACTCCGTCAAGAAGACCATGACGCTGGCCCAGCGCCTCTACGAGGGCGGCTACATCACCTACATGCGTACCGACTCGACCAACCTGTCCCAGGATGCGGTCGCCGGGGTGCGCGACTACATCCAGTCGGAGTTCGGCGAACGTTATCTGCCGGAAGCGCCGAACCGCTACTCGAGCAAGCAGAACGCCCAGGAGGCCCACGAGGCCATTCGCCCCTCCAACGTCAGGCAGCGGGCGGACGAGCTGCCCGTCGAGCGCGATGCCCAGCGACTCTACGAGCTGATCTGGCGGCAGTTCGTGGCCTGCCAGATGGTGCCGGCGGAGTATCTCGCCACCACCCTGACGATCGAGATCTCCGGTTTCGAGCTCAAGGCCCGTGGCCGCGTGCTCAAGTTCGACGGCTATACCCGCGTGATGAAGCCGATCGCCAAGAAGGACGAGCAGACCCAGCTGCCGGACATCGGCGAGGGGGCCAGCCTCACCGTCGACCGGATCGATCCTCAGCAGCACTTCACCAAGCCTCCCGCGCGCTACACCGAGGCCAGCCTGGTCAAGGAGCTCGAGAAGCGGGGGATCGGACGCCCCTCGACCTACGCGGCGATCATCTCGACCATACAGGACAGGGGCTACGCCAAGCTCGACAATCGGCGCTTCTACGCCGAGAAGCTGGGCGAGATCGTGACCGATCGCCTGGTGGAGTCGTTCAACGACCTGCTCGATTACGGCTTCACCGCGCGCATGGAAGACCGCCTCGACGAGGTCGCCGAGGGGCACGAGAACTGGCAGCAGCTGCTCGATGCCTTCTACGCCGATTTCAAGCGCAAGCTGGAGCGCGCCGAGGGCGAAGAGGGCATGCGGCCCAACGAGCCGATCGAGACCGATATCGCCTGCCCGACCTGCGGCCGGCCGATGCAGATCCGGATCGCGTCGACCGGCGTGTTCCTGGGGTGTTCCGGCTACAACCTGCCGCCGAAAGAGCGCTGCAAGACCACCATCGACCTGATCCCGGGAGAGGAGGCGGTGCCGGCGGAGGCCGACGAAGCCGCCGAGACGGAGGCCCTGCGTGCCAAGCGGCGTAACCCGAATACCGGTACGGCGATGGACAGCTATCTCATCGACGAGGGGCGCAAGCTCTACATCAGCAACGACGACGACGGTTACTACGAGATCGAGCAGGGGCGCTTCCGGATCAAGGGTTACGACGGCCCGGTGATCGAGTGCGACAAGTGCGGTTCCGAGATGCAGCTCAAGAGCGGGCGTTTCGGCAAGTACTTTGCCTGCACCAACGAGGCCTGCGGCAATACTCGCAAGCTGTTGAAAAGCGGGGAAGTCGCACCGCCCAAGATGGATCCGATCCCGATGCCGGAACTGGCCTGCCAGAAGGTCGACGACCACTACGTGCTGCGAGACGGTGCCAGCGGTCTGTTCCTCGCGGCCAGCCAGTTTCCCAAGAATCGGGAGACGCGCCCACCGTTGGTCAAGGAGCTCAAGGCGCACGCCGACGCCCTGCCCGAGAAGTACCACTTCCTGCTCGAGGCGCCGAGCGAGGACCCGGATGGCCGGCCCGCTCAGATCCGGTTCTCGCGCAAGGCCAAGAGCCAGTTCGTGATGACCGACGAGGACGGCAAGGCAACCGGCTGGCGAGCGGTCTACGAAGATGGCCGCTGGCAGGTGGAGGACAAGCGCAAATGACGTCGCCGGCCCGTACCAATCAGTTGCTCTATCAGGCCGAGCTGCTGCTGGCGATCGAGCCGGGCGACGACGAACATGCGATGGCGCGTCGCATGGCGCTGGAAGAGGCTGCGCTGGGGCAGCTGGAGCTGGCGCTGGATGCGCTGCTGCGCGAGGTCACCGAGCACACCGACCTGCCCCACGACGGCTGGCGTGCCTGGCTGGGAGCCACCTCGGTCAGCGTTGCCGAGCTGGAGCGCCTGCGTGGGCTGGCCGGCGACCCCGACAGTTGGCTTGCGCTGCTGCTGTCACGGGCGCAGGCGCTCCACGGCGATGACGGTGCTTCCCGTCGGGCTGCCCGCTCCGGGCTGATCGCCAGTGGCGGCGAGCCCGCGCTGGGGGACACGCTGCGCTGGTGCCTTGGCGAATTCAAGGCCCTGCTGTCGGACCTGCGCGAGGGCAGTAGCGAATGGTGACTGACTCTGGCCGAACGTGTTAGTCTGGATATAGACATCAACGACCGGGGCCTAGGCTCTGGTCGTTTTTTATTGGTCTCATCTTTGATTTGTGTCGTCACCGCCACGACAAGAGAGGTTAGCCGTGTCCGATACCGCGATTCTGGAAATCGTCGAACTCGCCAATGGAGAGGTGGTGCTGCGTCCAGCGGAGGCCACGGGCGAGCCGCTGGTCTCGATCCGTTTTTCCGAGGAGGCCGTCGAGTTGTTGCGCCGCAGCCGCTTCGATGTGGCGCGCGAAATGCTCGACCATGCGATCACTCGCACCCATCTCTGGGAGGGCGACGAGGAAGATGCCGCCGAGGAAGCGCCCGCGACCGTGCACTAATGTCACTCCCTGGGGTTTTTCGATCTTCGCGCGATCGCCTCCCGATTACGCCGAGTGACGCGCCCGATGCTACTGGGTCAGTCCTGCGATCAGCGCCGTGACGATGGCAATCGCGACGGAAGTCAAGGCGATCACCAGCAGGCTGCGGCGTCGCGTGGCGCTGAAGATGAAGAAGGTGGGGAACGCGACGGTCATCGCGAGCATGGAGATTACCCAAGCGTAGTTGGCCATCGAGCTGGCGGCTCCTGAGTCGATAGTGTGGCGTTTCGTTGACGGCGCATTATACAGATCGTGAAGGCCGCTGCGTCGTTCGGGGGCGGGTGTCCCCGGAACCGTGACATCGAGAGCGTATTCGGGGGAGGGGATGCAATGGCGACAGGCCGGTCAGTCACCGAAAGCGGTGCGCTTCGCCTCTCGACGGCCGTGGCCGCGTTCATCGGCGTCCTGGCGCTGACGGTCTCGGTGCTGTCCGGTTCCCAGGCGATTCTGCTCGATGGCCTGTTCAACGCGATCTACGCCGTGGTCGGTCTGTTCACGTTACGGGTGGGGCGATTGGTCGTCTCCCCCGACGACGACACCTATCCGTTCGGTTACGGCTACTTCGAATCGATGGTCAACGCCTGCAAGGGCCTGCTCATGCTGGGCGTCGCCGCCCTGGCACTGTTCAACTCCGTCACGGCGCTGCTGACTGGCGGCAACGCCATCGCCGCCGGCATTTCGATCGTCTACGCGTGCCTGGCCACCGTCTTCTGCGTGGCGACTGCCGTCGTGCTGAAGCGCATCAGCCGTCACGTCAGCAGCCCGTTGCTCGAGGCCGACATCGAAAACTGGCGGGTCAACGCGCTGATCTCGGCTGCGGTGCTGCTTGCGTTCTGCCTGATCCCCGTGGCGCAGGCCCTCGGCTGGCACGCCATCGTGCCCTACGTGGACTCGTGGTTGGTGATCGCCGTGGTGCTGCTCTGTCTGGGGGTTCCCATTCGTGTCGCCAGGCGCGCGATCCTGGAGCTGCTGAACCGTTCGCCGCGGCCCGCCATCGCCGAGCCCGTCCGTGCGGCGATCACGTCAGCGCTGGCACCGCTTCCCACCGAGGCCATCTACATCCGCATGGTCCGGCCGGGCCGGTTGCTCTATGTCACCGTGCACGTCGTGCTCGAGCAAGGGCACTCGCTCTCGATCGCGGAGGCGGATCGCTGGCGCGCGACGCTCGATGCCTGCGCGCGCCGGATATCGACGCCAGTACTGGTCGAGACGCTGTTCACCGGCGACCGGCGCTGGGCGGCGCCCAGCGCGGGGCTCGACCCCGCCGAGGGCGGGGCGGAGACGGACGGCGAGAGGATATAAACGCGGAGCCGGACTGGGGCGGCAGTCGGGAGACTGCCGTATGCCCGGCCCTACGCTTTGTCTGAGAAATGCCTGCGCTCAGCCATACGGCGTTAAAAATCAACTGGTGCGCCAGCCCGAGCTCGGCGCCCCCGTCAAAATACTCATTTACCCCGCGTAAACTGGAGCGCCAGCCCGGTCCTTTTTTCGCCGATTTTTGCCTTGTCTGGCTATCGCTCGTCGATTTTTCAGACAGAGCTTAGGTCTCAGCGCAGTTTGGTCAGGCGCAGTTCGGCGATCTGGGCGGGAGGCAGGAAGGAGTCCGGGCGCGCCTCCTCCCAGTAGTTCTGAAAGACGGTGTGCTGACTGTTGCCGTTGAGCAGTTCGTCCGGCTGCAGAAAGGTGAACAGCTTGTCGTAGGCCTGGATCTCGTCGGCGGAGACGCGCCGGATGATGTGCTCCGGACCCAGCTCCGCGGGATGTTGCAGCCCGGCCGCGGCCAGCATCTCGGCCAGGCCCTTGAGCGTGTTGCGGTGGAAGTTGTAGACCCGCTCGGATTTGTCGGCGACGTCCAGGTGCCGGCTGCGCTTCGGATCCTGGGTCGCCACGCCGCTGGGGCACTTGTCGGAGTGGCAGTTGAGCGCCTGGATACAGCCCAGCGAGAACATGAAGCCCCGTGCCGCGTTGCACCAGTCGGCGCCCAGCGCCATAGTGCGGGCGATGTTAAAGCCGGAGGTGATCTTGCCGGCGGCACCGATCTTTATCTCCTCGCGCAGCCCAGCGCCGACCAGGGTGTTGTGCACCAGCATCAGGGCCTCGGTTAGCGGCACGCCGAGGCGATTGATGAACTCCAGCGGCGCCGCACCGGTGCCGCCCTCGCCACCGTCGACGACGATGAAGTCGGGACGCTGGCCGGTTTCCCGCATCGCCTTGACCATCGCGAACCACTCCCAGGGGTGGCCGATGGCGAGTTTGAAGCCGACCGGCTTGCCGCCGGAGAGTTCGCGCAGGCGGCCGATGAATGCCATCAGCTCCAGTGGTGTCGAGAAGGCGCTGTGGCCGGCCGGCGAGACCACGTCCTCGCCCATGGGCACCTCGCGAGCCTCGGCGATCTCGGCGGTGACCTTGGCCGCGGGCAAAATGCCGCCGTGGCCCGGCTTGGCGCCCTGCGACAGCTTGATCTCGATCATCTTGACCTGCTCGTCGCGCGCGTTGGCGGCGAACCGCTCCTCGTTGAAGCTGCCGTCGTCGTGGCGGCAGCCGAAGTAACCGGAGCCGATCTCCCAGACCAGGTCGCCGCCGTGAATCCGGTGATAGCGGGAGATGGAGCCCTCGCCGGTGTCGTGGTAGAAGCCGCCTTTGCGGGCACCGGCGTTGAGTGCCTCGATGGCGTTGCCGGAGAGGGAGCCGAAGCTCATCGCCGAGACGTTGAACACGCTGGCGGCGTAGGGCTGGCTGCAGAGGCTGCCGCCGACCTGGACGCGGAAGTCGCTGTCCTCGATGTGGGTCGGCCGTAGCGAGTGGTTGATCCATTCGTGGCCGGGAGCGTACATGTCGATCAGGGAGCCGAAAGGCTTCTTGTCGCTTTCGTTCTTGGCACGCTGATAGATGACGGCGCGCTGTTCACGGGAGAATGGGCGCTCGTCGAGATCGGACTGAATGAAATACTGGCGAATCTCGGGGCCGATCGACTCGAGGAGATAGCGGCAGTGCGCCAGGATCGGATAGTTGCGACTGATGGTGCGACGCTTCTGGCGAGTGTCGTGAAATCCGAGCCAGGAGAGCCCGCCGAAGATGACGACGCCCCACCACCAGTGCGAGGAGGAGGTGAGGCCGAGCAGGGAAACGACCAGCAGGCAGAGGCTGGCAATGAAGGTGGCGTTGCGTAGTGGCAGACGCGAGAGGCCAGTGGCTTGGCTCATGCGGACATCGGCTCCGGGCAGGTGAAATAACGACGACATTGGGCGTCGCCGCGGTCAAGAATAGCGCAGGGCCCGGCGTTGCGGCCAACGTCGCTCGACGCTATTTTGAGACACCGTCCCGGACGCGCCGCAACCTGGGTCCGATGGGCGCTGCGGTGACCTGTCGACCTTTCGAATTCCGATACGTCGGACCTTTTCGCACCCAATGCAAGGAATGCCGCACTTGCGACATCATCGATCGTTCCTGCGTCTGCGACTGATCCTGCTGGTCCTCCACGGTTACGTCGGCTGGCGTCTGCTGCCGGGGCTGTCGGCGGGCACGTGGGGCAACGTCATCGTGGCCGGCTATCTGCTCTGCAGCGCCCTGGCGATACCCCTGGTAATCCGGGTGACCTGGCTCAACGGGCGTTGGCTGGCATGGCCGGTCGCCTTGATGACCGGCGTCTTTTCGTTCCTGCTCCAGCTCACTCTCGCCCGTGACGTCCTGCTGGCGGGGTGGTGGCTCATCGCCGCGCCGTCGAGCGCCGCGATGTCCATCACTGCCTGGACCGTCCTGGCAGCGACCCTGCTGTTGTCGGCCTACGCCGTCTGGCAGGCACGCCGGGTTCCGCGGGTGGTAGAGGTGTCGGTTGCCGTGGCCGGGCTTCCCGCGGCGCTCGAGGGGTTCGCCATCCTGCAGTTGAGCGACCTTCACGTCGGCCCGACGATCAAGCGAGCCCATCTTCGGCGCATCGTCGAGCGCTGCAACGCACTGGCGCCGGACATGGTCGCGATCACCGGGGACCTGACCGATGGCCGGGTCTCCGAGCTGGAGGAGGAGGTCGCGCCGCTGGCTGACCTGACTTCCCGGTACGGCACCTTCTGCGTGACCGGCAATCATGAATATTACAGTGAAGCCGAAGCCTGGGTGGCTGCGCTTCGACGCCTGGGCCTGCGAGTGCTGGTCAATGAGTTCGAATGCATCGAGCGCGATGGCAGCATACTGGCGGTTGCCGGCATTACCGATCTGACCGCGGGGTACTATGTCGCGGCGCATCGTAGCGATCCTCTGGCCGCCGCGAGGGGGATTCCGGAGGGTGCCACCAGGCTGCTGCTCGCCCACCAGCCCAACTCCGCCCCCGAGGCGGCGGAGGCCGGGTTCGATCTACAGCTGTCCGGGCACACCCATGGCGGCCAGATGTGGCCCTGGAGCCTGTTGGCACGCCGGGCCAACCGGTTCCTTGCCGGGTTGGGGAGACAGGGGCGGATGTGGGTCTACACCAGCCGGGGTACCGGTTACTGGGGGCCGCCGATGCGGTTCGGTGCGCCGGCGGAGATCACCCGGATTCGATTGACTCGCGCGCCGGGGGCGAGCCGAACCTGAAGCGCTTCGCATTGCCGTGACGGACGGTTAGGCTGAATCCGACGACAACGATAAAGGATGGGCCCATGTTCGACGCAACGGAACGCTGGATTCTCGGTGTCGTGGTGGCGGCCTGCTTTTTCCTGTTGATCGGTTACGCGGCCTACTTCTATCGACTGACGAAGACCTACGCGGATTACAACCTGGCCGGCCGCTCCGCCTCGCTGTTCCCGATGATCCTGACCATCGTCGGCACGGCGATCGGCGGCTCCGTGCTGCTGGGCGCGATGAGCCAGGGGTACGTCGGCGGGTTGGGCCAGATATGGCTGCCGGGATCGTTCACCGTAACCAGCATCCTGCTGGCGGTCTTCTTCCTGCGCCGGATCCGCGAGGTCGGCGAGCAGCACGACATGGTCTCGATCGCCGATTTCACCGCACTGCGCTTCGGCGATCGTGCCAGGATCCCGACCATCGTCAGCATCCTGTGCGCCTACTGCGCCATCACCGGCATGCAGTTCGTCGCCATCGCTTCCATCCTCCACCTGGTGTTCGGGCTCAGCGTCACCGCCGGCATCCTGATCGCGTGGCTGCTGCTGACGCTCAAGACCTACCTGGGCGGGCTCAAGGCGGTGATCTGGTCCGATGCCGTGCTCGGCACGCTGCAGACCGTGGCGGTCATCGTGCTGCTGGCGGTCGTCTACCTGCGCCTGGGTGGCTGGGGCGAGATCGAGCGGCTGGCCGCGGCCGGCGGGCAGCGCGACATGCTGCAGTTCGGCGGCATCACGCTGCAGGAGCTGGCGGTAGTGTTCCTCACCATCGGCGCCTATCAGTTCGTGAGGCAGGATCTGTGGCAACGGATCTGGGCGGCGAAGAGCCTCGCCACCATTCGCTGGGCGTACTGGATCGGGTTGACGGTAGCCTTTCTGACCGGCGCCGTCGTCGTGGTGCTGGGGGCGCTGGCCGCCATCGGGCTCGATCTGGATCTCGCCGATCCCGGCCTGGTCTATTACGCGATCATCCAGGAGGTGCTGCCGCTGCCATTGGTGGCGCTGATGATCGTGGCGCTGCTGTCGACCGTCATCTCGTGCGCCGATTCCTTCTTCATCGCGGGGGCATCCTCCATCGCCAACGATATCATCCGGCCCCGGCTTAAGCGGACCGACGAGCGCACGCTGCTGCGCTACAGCCGCCTTTCCGTGGTGCTGATGTCCCTGATCGCGCTGGCGCTGGCACTCTATCTGCCCAACCTGGTGCAGATGTGGATTCTCGGCTCGGCGATGCTGGTATCCGGCCTGCTGGCACCGGTGCTTGCAGCGCTGATCTGGCCCCGGCTGTCGCCCAGGGCCGGCCTGGCGTCGATGTGGATCGGCCTGTTGACGGCACTGCTGTGGCAGGTCGCCGGCCAGCCGTTGGGTTGGCACCCGGTCTTCGTCGGCCTGCCGGTCTCGATCCTGGTGCTGGCAGCGGGATCGTTGATCGCAGCACGAGCGCCGGCGTCGGCCAGGGCAGCTTGATCGTCGCCGACACTCGCCTCAAGCTGCCTTTGCCTTGCGGTTGAACGTCTCCAGCAGCTGGTCGATGCGCTGGAGGCGATCCTCCTCCCTCTCCATGTCGCCGTGGAAGCGCAGGGTATCGGCGCCGTCGAGCTTGTACTCGCCGGGATGGCGCTGGATCAACTCGACCAGCGTCATCGGGTCGACCCGCGGGTCCGGACCGAAGATCACGCGTCCGCGCTCGGCTCCGGCTTCCAGCTTGGCGATGCCGAGCCGCTCGGCGCGCTGGCGCAGCCCGGTCTGGCGGAACAGGGTCTTGAGCGGCGCCGGGAGCAGGCCGAAGCGGTCGATCATCTCCACCTGGAGTTCCTTGAGCTCCGCCTCGTCGGCCGCGCTGCTGATCCGCTTGTACATGATCAGGCGCTGCTGAATGTCCGGTAGATAGTCGTCGGGGATCAGGGCCGGCAGGTTGAGGCTGATTTCGGTGCCGTCGTCGAGCGGGGCTTCGATGTTGGGCGTCTTGCCGGCCCGGATGGCCTTGACCGCGCGATCCAGCATCTGCATGTAGAGGCTGTAGCCAACGGTCTCCATCTGACCGCTCTGCTCGTCGCCGAGCAGCTCGCCGGCGCCACGGATCTCCATGTCGTGACTGGCGAGCGTGAAGCCGGCGCCGAGGTCGTCGCTCTGGGTGATGGCCTCGAGGCGCTTGATCGCGTCCTTGGTCATCGCCTTGGGTGGGGGCGTCAGCAGGTAGGCGTAAGCCTGGTGATGGCTGCGTCCGACCCGCCCGCGCAGCTGGTGCAACTGGGCCAGCCCGAACTTGTCGGCACGCTCGATGATGATGGTGTTGGCGCTGGGAACGTCGATGCCGGTCTCGATGATGGTCGAGCAGACCAGCACGTTGAAACGCTTGTGGTAGAAGTCCGACATGACCCGCTCCAGCGCCCGTTCCGGCAGCTGACCGTGGGCCACGCCGACCCGCGCCTCCGGCACCAGTTCACGGATCTTCTCGGCGCTGGACTCGATCGTCCAGACTTCGTTGTGAAGGAAATAGACCTGGCCGCCGCGCAGCACTTCGCGGAGGATCGCTTCCTTGACCACCGGCTCGTTGCGCTGCTGCACGAAGGTCTTGACCGAGAGGCGTCGCGCCGGCGGCGTGGCGATGATCGAGAGGTCTCGTATCCCGTTCATGGCCATGTTGAGCGTTCGCGGAATGGGCGTGGCCGTCAGGGTGAGGATGTCGACCTCGGCGCGCATCTGCTTGAGGCGCTCCTTCTGTGCGACCCCGAAGCGGTGCTCCTCGTCGATGATCATCAGGCCCAGGTTGGAGAACTTGACCGATCGGGAGAGCAGCTTGTGGGTGCCGATGACGATATCGGCACGGCCCTCGGCGATGCGCTTCAAGGCGTCGCTTTCGCCCTTGCCGCCCGTGAAGCGCGACAGCATTTCGATCTGTACCGCGGTATCGGCGAAGCGATCGCGGAAGTTGTCGTAGTGCTGTTGGGCGAGCAGGGTGGTGGGTACCAGCACCACCACCTGGCGGCCCGAGTTGACGGCCAGGAAGGCCGCCCGCATGGCGACTTCGGTCTTGCCGAAGCCGACGTCGCCACAGACGACGCGATCCATCGGGCGCGGCGCGGTCATGTCCCCGATCACGGCCTCGATGGCGGCGTGCTGGTCGGGAGTCTCCTCGAACGGAAAACTGGCCGCGAAGCGCAGATATTCGTCGCCGGGCATGTCGCTGGCAAACCCCTCCCGGGCCTCTCGTCGCGCGTAGATATCGAGGAGCTCGGCGGCGGTATCGCGGACTTTCTCGGCGGCTTTTCGCTTGGCCTTGTCCCAGCTGTCCGAGCCCAGCTTGTGCAGCGGTGCGAGCTCGTCGCTGGCGCCGGCGTAGCGGGAGATCAACTGCAGGTTGTCGACCGGCACGTAGAGCTTGGCGCCGCCGGCGTACTCCAGGGCCAGGAATTCCGCTGCCTGGCCGCCCGCCGTGAGCATCTCCAGCCCCTGGTAGCGACCCACGCCATGATGCTGATGCACCACCGGCGAACCCGGCCGCAATTCGGAGAGATGGCGCACGGCCAGTTCGTTGTCGTCGGTGGCCTTGGCGCGGCGCCGGCTCTGACGCACGACTTCGCCGTAGAGCTCGGTCTCGGTGATCACCGCGAGCTCGGGGTCGCCCAGCCACAGGCCTTCGTCCAGCGCGCCTTCGGTGATCGCCAGGGGCTGGCTGCCGTCGAGGAAGTTGCGCCAGTTCTCGACATGCGGAATGTCGCGATGCAGCGGGGCCAGGGCTTCGTCCAGCGCCTCGCGTCGACCCCGGGATTCGGCGACGAACAGGATGCGCAGGCCGCGATGCGAGTCGAGGAAGGTTTCCAGCGTCGCCAACGGGTGCTGGGCCCGGGCGTTGATCGCCACGACGGGCGGCGGCTGGGTCGTGCTGGGGATGGCGTGAGGCGCCTCCGGATCCGTCACGAACTCGAGTCGCGGGTGCTGCTTGATCGCGGCGAAGACCTCCGCGGCAGGCACGAACGCTTTCGCCGGCGGCAGCAGGGGGCGGGTCGGGTCGACACCGAGGTTGTCAAAGCGGCCCTCGATCGAACGCCAATGATGCTCGGCGGCGGCGAAGACGTCGGGCAGCAGCGCGACCCGGGTCCGGTCCGCGAGATGCTCGAAGAGGGTGGCCGTCTCCTCGAAGAACAGCGGCAGATACTGTTCGAGCCCCGGCGAGGGAATGCCCTTGATCGCGTCGACGTAGAGCGGGCACTGGCGCGGATCGACGTCGAACAGCGTTTCGAAGCCCTCGCGAAAGCAGGCGATGGCCGAGCGCGACAGCGAGTATTCATGGGCCGGCAGCAGATCGATACGTTCGATCTTGTCCTGGGTGCGCTGGGTGTCGGGATCGAAGCGTCGAAGGGTGTCGATCTCGTCGTCGAACAGATCGATCCGCAGTGGGGCATCGACCCCCATGGGAAAGAGGTCGATCAGCGAGCCGCGCATGGCATATTCGCCGGGTTCGTAGACCGTCTCCACCGCCCGGTAGCCGGCGCGGGACAAGCGCTCGCGGAAGCTCTCCCGGTCGAGCCGCTCTCCGGTCGCCAGCGTCAACACGCGGCCCGCCACGTACTCCCTCGGCGGCAGCCGCTGCATCAGGGTGTTGACCGATACCAGCACGATTCCCCGGGTTCCCTCCTGGAGCTCGCGCAGCGTTCTCAGCCGGGCGGAGACGATGTCCTGGTGCGGCGAGAAGCTGTCGTAGGGCAGCGTCTCCCAGTCCGGGAAGGGCATGACCGGAACCGTGGCGTAGAAGCGCAGGTTGCTTTCGAGACGCTGTGCGCTGGCCGTGTCAGGCGTGACGACGAGCAGCGGCGCATCATCGGCGATCCGCGCCAGGGCCAGCGCGGCCGCGCTCCCCTGGGGCAGTTGGCAATAGGTGGTTTCGCGCTTGCCGGTCGGCAGCGGCGGGGTGAGCGGTGTGAAATGCGACATGGGCCTTTCGAGCGACGAATTTGCGTTGAGGGATGATAGCAGGCCGTGGCGCGGCCGGGGACGCCGAGTCGTATTTCTTGTCTCTGGTGATGGGGCTGCCGGCTACGACCTTTGTAGTGAAACTACAACAGTTGCGACCACGCAGTGATTGCGGCGGATTTCGTAGGGTGAGGATAATAATGGGGTTTTTGAGTCGACTCGATACCGTTCAGCGACGCTGGCCGCTTGCCCGAGCGACGAACCCCACCATCCGATGGAGCGACTGGCTCGACGAGCCTGCTCGACCGCCAATTCGACCAGAGAGAGACAAGCCTGTGAGTCAGGATCAGCTCGATACCGTCTTCCAGCAGTGGCAGGACAACGAAGCTCGCGCGGAGGAGATGATTCCACTGCTGGGCAAGCTCTATCGCCAGTACAACGTGATTCCGTCGCTGTTCGGTCGCTCGTTGATCAATCGCTCGGTCACGCGAATTCTCAAGAACCATCGCTACGTCCGCAAGGTCGAGGGCACCGAGCTGTCGGTGGCCGATACGCTGCCGATGGTGCGGGCGATGACCGAGCTCGAGCTGGGGCCCGCACATATCGATATCGGGCGCCTGGGCGTGGCGTTCAAGCACGCCGGCGAGAGCGACGTCGTGGCGTTTCTCAAGCGTGAACTGGCCGATATCGTGGGCTGTCACGACAGCAGCGGCATGGGTGGCGAGCCCCAGGACGTGGTGCTCTACGGTTTCGGGCGCATCGGGCGGATCCTTGCCCGGATCATGATCGAGAAGGCCGGGGGCGGCAATCTGCTGCGCCTGCGCGCCATCGTCGTGCGCGGCAGTGGCGACGATCTCGAGAAGCGTGCCAGCCTGCTGCGCCGCGACTCCGTGCATGGACCTTTCTCCGGGTCGATCGACGTCGACTACGACAACCATGCGCTGATCGCCAACGGCCATTACATCCGTATCATCTACGCCGACTCCCCGGCCGAGATCGACTACACCGCCTACGGCATCGACAACGCCATCGTGGTCGACAATACCGGCAAGTGGCGTGACCGCGAGGGCCTGGCCCAGCACCTGGAATCCCGGGGCGTCTCCAAGGTCCTGCTGACGGCGCCAGGCAAGGGCGACCTCAAGAACATCGTCCATGGCATCAATCACCAGACCATCGGCGACGACGATCGCATCGTCTCGGCGGCTTCCTGCACCACCAATGCCATCGTCCCGGTGCTGAAGGCGATCGACGACGAGTACGGCATCGTCCACGGCCACGTCGAGAC
>NZ_CALFQK010000060.1:0-3012 GCF_937921195.1 uncultured Salinicola sp. | reverse complement strand
GCGGTCATCGTCGAACCGCTGATCCAGTGCGCCGGCGGCATGCGCATGTACCCGCCGGAGTACCTGACCTGGCTGCGCGAGGCCTGCGACCGCCACGGTGTCCAGTTGATCTTCGACGAGATCGCCGTCGGCTTCGGCCGCACCGGGACGCTGTTCGCAAGCGAGCAGGCCGGCGTCCGCCCCGACTTCCTGTGTCTCTCCAAGGCACTCACCGGCGGCTACCTGCCGCTGTCGGTGGTGATGACCACCGACGAGGTCTACGCCGCCTTCTACGACGACTACTCGACGCTCAAGGCGTTCCTGCACTCCCACAGCTATACCGGCAACCCGCTGGCCTGCGCCGCCGCGCTGGCGACGCTGGATATCTTCGAGCAGGACGACGTGATCGCCACCAATCGTGGCAAGGCCGAGGCGATGGGGCGGCTCGCCGAACCGCTGCGCGACCATCCCCACGTCGGCGACGTCCGCCAGACCGGCATGGTGGTGGCCATCGAGATGGTCGCGGACAAGGCCAGCCTGACGCCTTACGACTTCCGCGAGCGTCGCGGCCTGCGCGTCTACCGGCACGCGCTCTCGCGCGGGGTGATGCTGCGGCCGCTGGGTAACGTCATCTACTGGATGCCGCCCTACGTGATCTCGCAAGAGGAGCTGGCCTTGGTGGCGGAAGTGACCCACGAGGGTTTGGAACTGGCCACCGCGGATTAATAATTTGAAACCCGGCTAACTCCCTGTCGACGAAAGTCGTAGGTCGGTTGGACGGCCGCAGGGAGCCCGGCAGGCACGCCGTGGTCGGGACCCTGGCGCTGCGGTCGCCCCAAGGTGATGAAACCACAGCGGTTTTGGAAACCGTCCGCGATTTGGCAGGGCGACAGCGGTTTTCCGGCAAATGGTATCCCTGCGTTGGAACGATGCGCATCATACGTCATACATGACTACAGGATTCATCCATAAGCGCCATTTCTGGTAGAAGCCTTACCATGATGGCGGCTAAGTACGGATTGTTGGCATGGCACCGCTTCTCACATAGTGAACTCGCCGATGGGGCATTTTCTTCTCATTGTCAGGATTAAAACGGGCGTTTTTGATCCACCGAAAATGATACGGGAAGAAACCGGCCCCAGGAGAGTATTCCCATTCCTGTGTGGAGACAGTCATGTCCATCTATCAGAGCGATATCGATTCACTCGAGCGATTGCGTCTGGAACAGAACGGCCGCTGGAACAATATCGATCCCGAGAACGTGGCACGGATGCGGGCCCAGAACCGCTTCCGTACGGGCCTCGACATCGCCCGCTACACCGCCGGCGTGATGCGCCGCGACATGGAGGCCTACGACCGGGATCCCTCCCGCTACACCCAGTCGCTGGGGTGCTGGCACGGCTTCGTCGGCCAGCAGAAGATGATCGCCATCAAGAAGCACCACGGTACGACCCAGGGGCGGTATCTCTACCTCTCCGGCTGGATGATCGCCGCCATGCGCTCGGAATTCGGCCCGCTTCCCGACCAGTCGATGCACGAGAAGACGGCCGTTCCGGCCCTGATCGAGGAGCTCTACACCTTCCTGCGCCAGGCGGATGCCCGGGAGTTGACGCTACTTTTCCGGGAACTGGACAGCGCCAGGAAGCAGGGCAACGAGGTGGTGGCGCGGGGAATCCTGGAGAAGATCGATAACTTCGAGACCCATATCGTGCCGATCATCGCCGACATCGATGCCGGCTTCGGCAACGAGGAGGCGACCTACCTGCTGGCGAAAAAGATGATCGAAGCGGGCGCCTGCTGCATCCAGCTCGAGAACCAGGTGTCGGATGCCAAGCAGTGCGGGCACCAGGATGGCAAGGTCACCGTTCCCCACGAGGATTTCGTCGCCAAGATCAACGCGGTTCGCCATGCGTTCCTGGAACTCGGGGTGGAGGAGGGCGTGATCGTCGCCCGGACCGACTCGCTGGGCGCCGGCCTGACCCAGAAACTGCCGGTCAGCAAGGAGCCGGGGGATCTCGCCCACCAGTACAACAGCTTTCTCTGCACCGTGCCGATCTGCTCGGCGGACGATGTCAACGAGGGCGATACGATCATCAAGCTCGACGGCGACCTGCGCAAACCCCTGCGTCTCGCCAATGGACTCTACCGGTTCCGCTCCGATACCGGCGAGGATCGCGTCGTGCTGGACTGTATCAACGCCCTGCAGAACGGCGCCGACCTGCTGTGGATCGAGACCGAGAAGCCCCACGTCGGCCAGATCGCCGGCATGGTCGACCGTATCCGCCAGGTCGTGCCCAACGCCAAGCTGGTCTACAACAACTCGCCCTCGTTCAACTGGACGCTCAACTTCCGCCAACAGGTCTTCGACGACTGGGAGCGAGAAGGGCAGACAGAAGGGCAACGAGAGGGGCGGTCGCTCTCCGGCATCGAACGCGGCCAGCTGATGAGCGCCGACTATGACGACTCCGAGCTGGCGCGGGAAGCGGATCGTCGTATCCAGGCATTCCAGCGCGATGCGGCCCGCGAAGCCGGCGTCTTCCACCACCTGATCACCCTGCCGACCTACCACACGGCGGCGCTCTCCACCGACGAGCTGGCCGAGGGTTACTTCGGCGGGGCGGGGATGCTGGCCTACGTCGCCGGTGTCCAGCGCCGGGAGATCCGGCGAGGCCTGGCCTCGGTCAAGCATCAGGACATGGCCGGCTCCAACCTCGGCGACGACCACAAGGAGTACTTCTCCGGTGCCGCCGCGCTCAAGGCCGGCGGCGGGCTCAATACCATGAACCAGTTCGGGTGAGCGTTGAGTTCGGGTGAGCCTAGCCGATTAGCCCAACCTGCAACGACGGCGGGCCATGTCTCGAGGAGAGACATGGCCCGCTTTTTTATCGCCCCGGGCTCGTAGCCCGGAGCACGTAGCTCTTTGCTCGTAGCCCTTGGCCCTTGGCCCTTGGCCCGCAGCCCGTAGCCCTTGGCTCGTAGCCCGCAGCCCGTAGCCCTTGGCTCGTAGCCCGCAGCCCGTAGCCCTTGGCTCGT
>NZ_CALFQK010000059.1:0-8901 GCF_937921195.1 uncultured Salinicola sp. | reverse complement strand
CGGATGGCCGAATTCCACCAGCATTACGATCTGCTGGTGACCCCGACGCTGCCCCTCTCGGCCTTCGCCGCCGGCCACGAAGTCCCGCCGGGCAGCGACTATGTCGACTGGGTGGACTGGACCCCGTTCAGCTACCCCTTCAACCTCACCCAGCAACCCGCCGCCTCGATGCCCTGCGGTCTGGACGACGCTGGCTTGCCGGTCGGTCTGCACCTGGTCGGGCCGCGCTATCGTGATGACCGCGTGATAGCCGTGGCCCGGTTACTGGAAACGCAACTGCCCAGATTGGTGCCGCCGTTGGCGATGGCGTGAGCGGGCCGGTATCGTCTTCGGCGCCGAGTGGCTATCTTGAGTTGCTCGAGACCTTACGCCTGGTCTGACACGGGAGCCCCCATGAACGCCGCCCGACCGACGACGCTTTCCGCCGCATACAGCCTCTGAACGCTACTGCTGGGCGTGGGGCTGCTGATGATGGGCAACGGGCTGCAGGGGGCACTGCTCGGCGTGTGCGCGTCGGCGGCGGAATTCGGCAATACCGTGACCGGTCTGGTGATATCGGCCTACTTCGTCGGTTTCCTGGCCGGCTCCGCGCTGACGCCACGCAAGCTTCGCGAGGTCGGCCATGTTCGGGTTTTCGCCGCGTTGGCTTCGATCACGTCGGTGGCGATTCTGGTTCACGCGCTGTTCGTCGATCCGCTGGTGTGGGCGGCGATGCGCTTTGTCACCGGCTTCACTTACGCGGGGCTCTATGTCGTCGCCGAGAGCTGGCTCAACGGCTACGCCAGCAACCGGCTGCGCGGTCGTCTGCTCGCGACCTACATGGTAATCAGCTATATCGGCATGGATGGCGGTCAGCGGCTGCTGGGCAGTGCCGACCCGAATGGCATGGCGCTGTCCTGCTGGTGTCGATTCTCGTATCGCTGGCGCTGGTGCCGATCCTGATCACCTATACACCGCAGCCCGAGATCAACACAACCGAGAGCATGAGCTTGCGCGCGCTCTACCGGCTCTCGCCGCTAGGTACGGTCGGCTGCTTCATGACCGGCGTCACCAACGGAGCGTTATTCGGCATGGGGGCGGTATTCGCCAGCGACAGCGGCCTCGACGTGGGTGAAGTGTCGATCTTCATGGAGGCGTTCATCTTCGGAGGCGCGGTGGTGCAGTGGCCGCTGGGCAAGCTCTCGAATAAGGTCGATCGTCAGTGGGTGGTCGTCACAGTGGCGCTGACTGCCGTCGCGCTGGCACTTTTCGGCGCGGTCTCCAGCGGCTGGTCACCGCGAGCGCGAGCTAGTGCTGGCACTGGGTGTCGGCGCCATTCTTGGCCCTGCCAGCGCTGGCCTCTTGATGGAGTGGTTGGGGCCGAACGGTTTCCTGTGGGATCTCGCCATCATGCACGTGGTCATGGTCGCGTTTGGGCTCTACTGCATCCGCGTCCACCCGACGCGCGACTCCGACGAGCAGGGCCATTACGTGATGACGCCTTCGGACACCGCGCCGCTCGGCACCGCCTGGGCGGAAGAAGCGACGCAGGATTTCGGTCAGCTGGAACTGAAGCTGTCCGGCGATGGGGAGAGCAGCGAGTCGGCATGAGGGGGGGCGGCACGATCTTGGTCGAGGTTGGCGAGCCATTCACCCCAGAGCTTCTCTGCAGCGCGGGAGAGCGCTGAGTGATGGCGGGTGGTATCGCGGCGCAGCGTGTTCGGGTCGATTCCGGTGTTTGCCAGTTCCGTGGCGTGGCCGATCAACCAAGGCTCGATCGTGGCGGTGAACTCCGGGTGGCACTGCAATCCCAGCTGATTGCTGCCTCTCGAGAACGCTTGAATGGGGCAAGAAGGCGTCGAGGCAAGCGCGGTGCAGCCGGTCGGAAGCTCGACGATATCGCCGTGCCAGTGCAACACCGAAACCGCCGATAGAGGGTGCAAGGGGCTCAGGTGGCCAGCTTCGCTCAGCGTGAGCGGCGCCCAGCCAATCTCCTTCGCTGGTCCAGGATAGACATCGGCGCCCAGGGCTGCCGCCATCAACTGCGCGCCCAGGCAGATACCAAGCGTGGGCCGGTCTCTGGCCAGTCGCCTTTCCAGCATCGCGATCTGCTGCGGAACGATCGGGTAGCGGGTTCGATCATTGACGCCTATCGGCCCTCCCAGAACGATCAGCAGCTCGGGGTCCTCGTGCTCGATGCACTCGAGATCGTCGACAGTGGCATCGCGGTAGTCGATGGTATAGCCGGCCGCGAGCAGGGCCGGCTCCAGAGTGCCGAGGCCTTCGAAGGCGATATGTCGTATCGCGACGGCATGGCGTTTTGGCTATCTCTGTGTCTGTCGTTCCATCAAGGTGACTCTCTCGGTGGTGTCGTCGAGAACGGCCTGGAAGGCGATCACGCTCTTCGATGGGCGAGCAGGGCTTCCAGGTCCTTGAGTGCGGCTGCGGCCGTCGCCATTGGCTCCGGTCCACAGCCGATGGCGGTAATCTCGCCCATTTCGCGAGACGTGATTCGCACCGCCTTGTCCTTGCCCGCCACTCGGCTCAGCGGATCGTCGGGTGGGAGTGCTTCCACGCCGACCCGGGCCCGCCAGCTGCCGGCGTCGTTCTCCAGACGGGCAGTTAGCCTGGGAGTGCGTCCTTGTTCACGCCACTGCGCCATTGTTGCCGGGGTGGCCGTTTCCAGGCCGGAGACCGAGATCGCTTCGGGCGAGAGCATCAGCCCGAGCCCGAAGTTGGCAATCAGTAGGAGCTTGGCGGCGGTGTCCCGCCCCTGCACATCGTTGGTCGGATCACGCTCCGCGATGCCGGCTCGCTGGACGCTCTCCAGCGCCTCGGCATAGGGTGTGCCACTCGCCATGGCACTCAGCAGGTAATTGGTCGCTGCGGTAAAGATGCCCTCGATCTTCGTCACCTCGCAGCCACGCAGGCTGTGTTCGAGCAGGTCCAATGCGGGGAGAGCGGCGCCGGCGGCGGCACTGAGTTTGATGCGAGAACCGCTCTCTGTCGCCAGCTTGCGCAGCCTGGGACCGTCGAGCCACAAGGCAGCCTTGGAGACCACGATGACATCGCTGCCTCGTCGCAAAGCCGGCTCCAGGTAGCCCAGCCCAGGCTCACCATCGCGGAAGTTCGATGGGCCGGCCTCGATCAGAACGTGCGGCGAAAACGATGCGAGAAAGTCGGGACCGTAGGATTCGCGGTCGAGCGTCTCCAGCCGCTCGGCGCTCAGCCCCCTGGCGTCGCCGGTACCGCGGTCTGAGCGACAAACCGCGACCAGTCTCACCTCCATGCCGAATCGGTCTCGGTAGGTCGGAATCCTCTCGAGCAGCAGCGCCGCGATGGTGCGACCGACGAGGCCGAAACCAGCGATAGCAACGTTGATATGAGGCATGTCGGCTCCTTCAGCGTGGGAATCTTAGTGTGAGGTTTGACGTTTCTTGATGTAAAACGGTCTTTTGTTGACCTCAGCCAAACGAAACGTGATCAATGATCGTGGAACTGAAGACCCTGGTCGCCGTTGCCGAATGCGGCACCTTCGCCGAGGCCGGCCGACGCCTGGGGCTGACACAGGCGGCGGTCAGCGGGCACATGCGGCGCCTGGAAACGCATCTCGGGTATCCGCTTTTCGACCGGACCGGCCGCTCGGCATCGCTCAACGCCGATGGCATGCGAACCCTGGCGCGCGCCCAGACGTTGCTGGCGGATTTCGCATCGCTTGGCGATCGAGATGAAACGGGGGAAGTGGGATTCCGGCGCATCGGCGCCATCGCTTCAATGCAGTCGACGGTCGTCACGCGAGCGCTTGTGCCATTTCAGGCGCGGTACCCGCGTTATCGCGTGCATATCGTCGGTGGCTTGTCGCTGCAGTTGCTCGATGGTCTGGACCGTCGCGAACTCGATCTCTGCGTCATGATTCGGCCTGCTCTAGCATTGCCCGAAGAGTTCGTCTTCGAGCCGCTCGTCAGTGAACCCTATCGGCTGCTGGTTGCGGCCGCCGAGATCGCGGAACAGAAGATCCCGAGCGTTCGATCATGGCTCGCGAACCGCTCACTGATTCGCTATGAGCGCGGCTCTTTCGGCGGGCGACAGCTGGATCAGTTCCTGCGCTCGCGGCAACTGCCGCTGCAGGAGACGATAGAGGTCGATGACATCGCGGCCATGATCGCCATGGTCAGACACCGCCTCGGCGTCGCGCTGGTGCCCATGACCGAATCGATGCTGCCGCTACCCGATGACATCTGCGCGCTCCCGCTGGCTGAGGCGGCACCTGCTCGCGAGATCGGCATCATCCGTCGCCAGAAGGCCGTGTCGCCCGTGACGGACTATCTCGTGACCTGCCTGATCGGCGCCGTCGATGTCTGAAAGTCGATTCCTGAAGGGAGAAACGCGAGCGATCATTCCGCCTGCCTCACGGCGCCCGGCGTCTTGCCGGTGGCGCGCTTGAAGGCGCGGCTGAAGGCGGCCTGGGAGCCGTAGCCGAGGCGTTCGGCGACCTGCTCGATCGACACTTGCCGCTCGGCGATCCACTGCGTGGCCAGACGCATACGGAGCTGGGTGACATAGCCCAGCGGCGATATGCCAAGAGAGCTTCGGAAGCGTGCGGCGAATACCGAGCGGGAGCTACCCATCTCCGCGGCCATGGCGGCCACCGTCCAGTCGCGTCCGGGATCGCGGTGTACCGCGGCGATGACCCTGCCCAGGCGCGGATCGCGCAGCGCCTCGACCCAGCCGCCCACTTCCGCGCAGCCGCACTCGACCCAGCCTCGCACGATGCTGGCGGCGACCACGTCGGCCAGCCGCGAGAGGATGCCCGCGGCACCCGCGCGCTCGAGCCCCGACTCCCGCGCCATCGCCTCGAGCATCGGCAGCATCTCCGGATAGCGGGAGAGCAGCGTTCCCACGTGCATCACCGCCGGCATCATCGGGATCAAGGGCTGCATGCCGCCCAGGTCGAACTGCATGCAGCCGCTGAACAGGCGCACGGGGGGAACGCCGCCATCGGTTGGCGAGCCCTCACCGACGCAGCTGAAGCCGGCGCAAAGCGGCAGTGCACCGATCTGCCCGATGTCACGGCTCTCCACCTCGGGTGAAGAGAGCAGGCAGTGCTGTCCTCCCCGCGGCAGCAGCACGGCGTCGCCCGTCTCCAGAACCTGCTCTTCGTCTCCGAGCCGCAGCATGACCGGCCCCTGGGCGACAAAGTGAAACTGGGCGCACTGGCTATCGGTGTCGAAACGGATGCCGAAAGGGGGCGCCATCTGGACGCATCGATAGTTCAGCCCCGACAGGCGCATGCCAAGGAGCAGCTCGTTGATCCATTCGCTGGAGCGGGCGGGCGAGCCGATGTCGGTCAAAATCTCGGACTTTTGATCAATCATGTCGGAGCTTTGGTGATAGATGATCCTGAAATCCTACTTTAGTCTATGCAGTATCCCAAGCCTTCAATCGGAAATATCGACATGACGACGCAAGATGCTCAACATGCCACGGACAAGCCGCCGGTGCCGTCGCGCTGGCTTGCCGTATTCTCGCTGACGATGGGGGTTTTCAGCCTGGTCATGGCTGAATTCCTGCCGGCCAGCCTGCTGACCCCGATGGCGGATTCGCTGGCGATCAGCGAGGGCCAGGCGGGGCAGGCCGTCACGGTGACGGCGGTGGTGGCGCTGCTGTCCGGGTTGCTGGTGACCTCCGTCACCCAGCGACTCGATCGTCGCCACGTGCTGCTGGCGTTCTCCGGGCTAATGATCGCCGCCAACCTGCTGGTCGCCTACTCGCCGGACCTGATCTGGCTATTGGCCGGGCGGGTGCTGCTGGGCGTGGCGCTGGGCGGATTCTGGGCGCTCTCCGCCGCTACCGTGATGCGGCTGGTGTCGGAGCACGACGTCCCGCGCGCGCTCTCCCTGCTGTTCACCGGCGTGCCCATCGCCACCATCAGTGCCGCCGCACTGGGCAGCTATCTCGGCGACCTGGTGGGCTGGCGCAACGTCTTTCTGCTCGCCACCGCGATATCGGTGCTGACGCTGGTCTTCCAGTACATCACCCTGCCGCGCATGACACCGGAGCATCCGACGCCGCTCGGCACGCTGGTGAGCGTGATGAAACGGCCGGGCATGGTGGTCGGTATCGTGGCCATCCTGCTGGTGTTCTGCGGCCATTTCGCCTTCTTTACCTACGTCCGCCCGTTTCTCGAGGGCGTGTCGCACATGGGTATCAACGCGTTGTCGTCGACCCTGCTGGCGTTCGGCGTGGCGAACTTCGTCGGGACCCTGGCCGCGGGCTACCTGCTCGAGCGCAGTCTGCGCCTGACGCTGCTGCTGATGCCGCTGATCATGGGCTCGCTGGGCTGGCTGCTGGCCACGCTGGGCGGCTTCTCGATGGGGACCGATGCGCTCATGGTCGCGCTGTGGGGCTTCGCCTTCGGCGCCGTGCCGGTCGCCTGGTCGACCTGGATCACTCGTGTCGTGCCGGACGAAGCCGAGAGCGGCGGCGGCTTGATCGTGGCCTCGATCCAGCTGGCGATCGCCCTGGGCGCGGCGGTCGGCGGGGTGATGTTCGATATCGGTGGTGTCCTGGGCGTCTGCGCCACCGCTGGCACGCTGCTGCTGGCCGCGGCCGCACTGGTTCTCGTGGGCGTGAGAACGAGGCCGGCAGCGGCAGGCGAGGACGACACGGCGGTGGTGGCCTGCCAGTAGGCGATGCGGTGGCGGCGGACGGCCGGGCAGGGTGAGCGCGGGCGCCGGGCCGGGCTCGTCTTGCCTGTCGGGCCGTGAAGATGGTCTGCTATAAGGAAGGCATCCCTCCCCAGACCATCGAAAGGAACTGACGATGAGCATCGATTCCCAAGCAGGACGCTTGCCGGACGAGCACGGCCTAACCAACATTCCGCGCCTGGTGTCACGCTACTACAGCGAGCGGCCGGACCCCAGCGACCCGGGCCAGCAGGTGGCCTTCGGCACCTCCGGCCATCGCGGTTCCTCGCTGAAGACCAGTTTCAACGAATGGCACATCCTGGCCACGACCCAGGCGATCTGCGAGTACCGCGAAGCGCAGGGCGTCGACGGCCCGCTGTTCATCGGCATGGATACCCACGCGCTCTCCGAGCCGGCATTCGTCTCGGCACTGGAAGTGCTGGCGGCCAACGGCGTTGAGACGCGCATCGACGCCGGTTGCGACGAGACCGGTGGCGAGGTGGGGTATACGCCGACACCGGCGATCTCCAACGCCATTCTGGTTCACAACCAGGGCCGCAGCGGCGGTTTGGCCGACGGCATCGTGATCACGCCCTCGCACAACCCGCCGGGGGATGGCGGGTTCAAGTACAACCCCACCAATGGCGGGCCGGCCGATACCAACGTCACCAAGTGGATCCAGGAGCGGGCCAACGAACTGCTCGCCGGCGGGCTCGAGGGCGTTCGCCGCGTCGCTTACGCCGACGCGCTGAAGGCACCGACCACCCAGCGTTTCGATTTCATCGACAGCTACGTCGGTGGCCTCGACAAGGTCATCGACATGGCCGCGATCCGCGACTCCGGGCTCAAGTTCGGCGTCGACCCGCTGGGTGGGGCCGGGGTGCACTACTGGCCACGGATCGCCGCGAAGTACGACCTGCCGCTGGAAGTGATCTCGACCACCGTCGATCCGACCTTCCGCTTCATGCGCGTCGACTGGGACGGCAAGATCCGCATGGACTGCTCGTCGCCCTACGCCATGGCCGGCCTGATCGAGAACAAGGATCGCTTCGACGTCTCGTTCGCCTGCGATACCGATCACGATCGCCACGGCATCGTCGCCCGCTCGAGCGGGCTGCTGAATCCCAACCACTATCTCGCCGTCGCCATCGAATACCTCTTCACCCATCGTCCGAACTGGAGCGGCAAGGCCGCCATCGGCAAGACGCTGGTCTCGTCGTCGATGATCGATTACGTCGCACAAGGGCTGGGGCGGGACGTGGTCGAGGTGCCGGTGGGCTTCAAGTGGTTCGTCGATGGCCTGATCGAGGGCAGCCTCGGCTTCGGGGGCGAGGAGTCCGCCGGCGCCTCGTTCCTGACACTGGACGGCAAGCCGTGGTCCACCGACAAGGATGGCATCATTCTCGGCCTGCTCGCCGCCGAGATCACCGCCGTCACCGGCAAGGACCCGGGCGAACGCTACCAGGCGCTGACCGAACGCTTCGGAGCGCCGGTCTATGAACGCGTCGATGCGCCGGCCAACCGCGAGCAGAAAGCCAGGCTCGGCAAGCTGTCCCCCGAGCAGGTCACCGCCGACACGCTGGCCGGCCATCCGATCACCCGCAAACTGACCGAGGCCCCGGGCAACGGTGCCGCCATCGGCGGCCTGAAAGTGGTCACCGACGCCGGCTGGTTCGCCGCACGCCCCTCCGGTACCGAGGACGTCTACAAGATCTACGCCGAGAGTTTCCAGGGCGAGGCTCATCTCAAGCAGATTCAGCAGGAAGCCAAGGCGCTGGTCGACGAGGTCCTGGCCGGGTGACCGGCTGATCCCCGATGTCGGCACCGATCGGTAACCGCCTGCGGCGACGCCTGCGTGAAATGGCCAGCTACCGGGACGTGCTGGTGCGTTTCCCGCTGGTGGTCGCGCTGCTGCTGGCGGCGACCTTCGTCGCCAACCTGGCGATCGAGGAGGTCGGGCCGGAGGAACCGGTGTGGCGTGCGCTGATCGGGCTGGCGTGTGCCGCGGTGGCGGCACTCTCGGCCACCTTGACTCTCGAGGCCGTGCAGCGCCGGCGCGGGACGGTCGGCGCGGGTGCGCGCCAGCTGGCGGCGGCGGTCGCCGGGGCGTGCGGGTTCTGCCTGGTCTGGTTCCAGGACGCACTGCATACCTCGACGTGGCTGCTGGCGGTTGCTGTCGTCGCGCTGGTTCCGCTGTCGCCCTATCTCGCGGGAGGCTCCGGCGCGGCATTCCGGG
>NZ_CALFQK010000058.1:0-8230 GCF_937921195.1 uncultured Salinicola sp. | reverse complement strand
CTCTTCGGGCTGTTCACCGCCCACGTGACCGGCAACTTCGTGCTGATCGGGGCGCAGGCCGGTGGCTTCGCCGAGGGTGCGCTCATCAAGCTGCTGGCGTTTCCCGCCTTCGTGGCCGGCGTCGTGCTGAGCAGTTTTCTGGTCAGGTGGCTGCCGCGGCCCCTGGCGCCCAGTGTGCTCTACGCCACCCAGACGATGTTGCTGCTAGCTTTCTGCCTGATGGGCATTCAGGTTTCACCGGTCGTCGATCCCGACGACATGAGCGTCATCCTCTGCGGCATGACCGGCGCCACGGCGATGGGCATTCAGAACGCCCATAGTCGACTGATCGTGCGAGTCGGCGTCCCCAACACCGTGATGACCGGCAACGTGACCCAGGCCGTGCTCGATATCGTCGATCTGATCGGACGGCGCTGCTCCCAGGAAATCCGTCAGGCGGCCAGAGCTCGCCTCTCCAGGACCCTGCCGGCGGTGGCGGCATTCGGGCTTGGCGCCATCGCCGGTGCCGTCGCCTATCGCGAGATGCTGTTCGTGGCGCTGCTACTGCCCGTGGCGCTGCTAGCCGCGATGACGCTGGTCGCCTGGCGCCGACGTCCACCGGCCCATAGCGACTCAGCCGGGGCGATCGATGAACGCTGAGGCGACACGCACCAACGTCCCCCCTTCTCGGTGGCAAGGCCACCGAGTGCCACCGGGCGGTAAATGCCGACCCGACGTCAAGACAACTCGACACGCTAAGAGGAGTGCTTCCGATGACAACGATCACGACACGCGATGGCACCGACATCTATTACAAGGATTGGGGGGCCGGTCAGCCCGTCGTCTTCAGCCACGGCTGGCCGCTGTGCGCCGATGCTTGGGAGAGCCAGATGATGTTCCTGGCCGAGCACGGCTTTCGCTGCATCGCCCACGACCGCCGCGGCCATGGACGTTCCAGCCAACCGTGGCACGGCAACGAGATGGATACCTACGCCGATGACCTGGCCGAACTGATCGAATCGCTGGATCTGCAGGAGGCGATTCTGGTCGGCCACTCCACCGGCGGTGGCGAAGTCGCGCGCTACATCGGACGCCACGGAACCCGGCGCATCGCCAAGGCCGTGTTGATGGGCGCGGTGCCCCCCATCATGGTAGAGAGCCCCAATAACCCCAACGGCCTGCCGATGGCGGTCTTCGACGGTATCCGGGAAGGCGTGGCCAAGGACCGCTCGCAGTTCTTCCAGGATCTGACCACACCGTTCTTCGGTGCCAATCGCGACGGGGCGGAGATCAGCCAGGGCCAGCGCGATGCCTTCTGGCAGCAGGGCATGATGGGCGGTCTGAAAAACGAGTACGACTGCATCAAGGCGTTCTCGGAGACCGATTTCACCGAGGACCTGCGGGCCTTCGACGTGCCGACGCTGATCATTCATGGCGACGACGATCAGATCGTGCCCATCGAGGGCGCCGCCCGCCTGAGCGTGGAGTTGATCCCCGACGCCCGGTTGACGGTCTACGAGGGCGGCAGCCACGCGCTGGCGGACACTCACAAGGACCAGCTCAACGCCGACCTGCTGGCGTTCGCTCGTTCCTGACGACCGGCCGGCGCCCCCCGGCGCCGGCCCCGATCTTCCCACTGGTACCGATGATCACCATCGGCGCGACCGACACGGCAAGGGCGAAGCCTCGCATCATGCGTATTCACCGGGAGATTTCGGCGTGAAGCGGCGCGTCGTCTTCATCCACGATGTCGGCCAGACGCCCGCCTGCTGGAGCCCCTTCATCGGCCGCTATGGCGCCTGTGGCTATCTCTGCCAGGCACCGGCCTGGCCCCCTCTCTCGACCGCGCCCGACGACGCCTCATCCCGGCCGGCGACATCCGCTTCCTGCTCGGGCGCTGGATGGCGTGGACTCAACATCGGGCATGTCGTCGATCACTACGCCAACGGACTCGACCGAGGGTCGCCACCGCCGCTGCTCGTCGGTCACGGCCTCGGTGGACTCATCGTCCAGCTGTTGCTGGATCGCGGCCTGGGCGCCGCCGGCGTCGCGCTGAGTCCGACACCGCGCCGGGGTTGTTGGCAGCTTCTTGCGCCACCGCCGCCTTCGCCGATCGCGCCAAGCCACGACGCCCGACCAGCGCCCGTCACGCCCCGCCGGCTGTTGCTCGAGACCGCACTGGGGATCGGCACCGCCATCGACTATGCCAACGACGAGCGGGGCCCGCTGCTACTGGTCAGCGCGGGCAGGAGTCGTCGGGTATCGAGTGCCCGGGTCGAGGCCTGCTACCGGCGCCATCGCCGCTCGATGGCCACCACCACCCTGCTGGCGTTCCCCCAACACGGCGACGGGTTGCTCGTCGAACCCGGCTGGGAGGCCGTGGCCGACGCCACGCTCGACTGGGTGCAACGGGTAGCGCTTCGTCTCTGACACCTCGATGCATCGATCACGACCGGAATCGCGGATGACGCCAATGCCAGGCGCTCGGTGTAATATCGAGTTTCCTCGGGCTCTCGACACAATCGACCGGTGAGGGCGAAGCTGGTGCCTGGCCGTGGGAATACCTGCATGAAACCTGCTTTGTCGGCCTGGTTGAACGTGCCAATGGGACGATCGGCCGCTCTCTTGTTGTGGTGGATCTGGCTGATGCCCATGACGGCACTGGCGCTGGATTCCAACCTGACGCTCCAGCAGCTCCATCATCGCAGCTGGAGCGGCACTGCCGAAGAGAACGGACCAGGCCAGGTCGGCGCTATCGCCCAGACCTCGGATGGCTATCTCTGGCTGGGCACCCACTACTCGCTGTTTCGTTTCGACGGCAATGCTTTCGAGCGCTACGCCACCACCGACGGGAAGACCGTGGCGACCGTCTCCTCCCTGCTGGCGATCCCGGGGGGTGGGCTCTGGGTCGGTCTCCGCCGCGGCGGTGTCAGCCTGATTCGCGACGGCGAACTCACCGATTATGGACCGGGATCGGGCTTCCCGACCGGTGCGGTCTATGGGCTGGCGCAGGATCACGACGGCGACGTCTGGGCTGCCGCCAACGACGGCCTGGCGCGTTTCGATGGGGTCCGCTGGCATACCGTTTCGACCGGCTGGGGTTTTCCCGGCGACAACGCCCGCGCCGTCTTCGTCGACCGCGACGGCACGCTATGGGCCGCCAGCGAGAACCGGCTCTTCTTCCTGCCCCGCGGCAGCCATCGATTCCTTGATGCCGATCAACCGGTGGGCTGGGTCAGCCAGATCACCCAGACCCGTGACGGCACGCTGTGGATCGCCGAACTCCACCCGGGCCGGGTACGCCCGATCCTGTTCTCCGGAGACGCCCCGCCATTCATCGACGTCGTCTCCGCAGGCCTGGCCGCGGACCGCGACGGCAACCTGTGGATCGGAACCCAGGGCGAGGGTCTGCTGCGGCTGCCCGATGCTGGTCGTCATCTGTCGAGCTCCAGCGGCTCGCTCGCCGCTGCACTTCAGCACTACGGTCATCTCGACGGCCTGAGCGCCGATGACATCGAGCCCGTCTTCGAGGACGAAGCCGGCAATGTCTGGGTCGGCACCAGCGCCGGCCTGGACCGCTTCCGCCATGCCGCTCTGGTGCCGGCACATCTCCCCGGCGGCGCCCGCAACGTCGCCCTGGCCGAGGAAGCCTCCGGCGTGCTGTGGGCAGGCTCCAGCAACCGTCCGGTGATGCGCCGGTCCGCGGGACGGTGGCACACGACCGATGTTGCGCCGCCCATCAACAACGCCTTCAGCGATGCTCGAGGCGACGTCTGGCTGGGCGGCCCGAACGGTATCTGGCGGGCACATCGAGGCGTGTTGCGCCGGGTCACCGCGTTGCCGCCAACGACCCAGGCCGAAGCGAGCGTGCGTGCGATGGCCCGCGATGGCGACGGCGCGCTGTGGGTCTCGATCAATCGGTCGGGGCTGTTTCGCTGGCATGGGGGCGCCTGGCAACTCACGCCGCCACCGACGAGCCGTCCGAGTCAGACCATGCCCGTCAGCGCGACCCGCGATACCCAAGGCCGGGTCTGGTTCGGCTACCGGGACGATCTGCTGGTCATGCGCGATGGGGACGACGTGCGCCAGTGGGGGCGGCAGGACGGCCTGGACATCGGCAATGCGGCGGCGATCTCGGCCACCCGGCAGCATCTCTGGCTGGCCGGCACCCACGGCGCGGCCCTGTTCGATGGTGAACGGTTTCACGCCATCGCCAGCGGCGACCCGTTCACCGGCATTCACGCCATCATCGAAACCCCGGCCGGTATCGCCAAGGATCGCCAGGGCGACTTGCCCTCGGCTTCCGCATCGGCGTGGGGGGACCTCTGGCTGCACACCCAGACCGGCGTTCTCCAGATACCGGCGGGGGAAATCGCCAGGGTGCTGGAGGAACCCGGCCATCGCGTCCGGTTTCGCCGCTTCGAAGGGGATGATGATCTTCCCAACGATGCTTTTCGCATCCATCCCGTCCCCACTGCCATCCGAGGGCAGGATGGACGCCTGTGGTTCGCCACCGTCGCCGGCGTGGTCTCGGTCGACCCGAGCCGGTCCCAGGATAGATCGCCGCCGCCCGAGCCTCGAATCACGACGCTCACGGCCGATACCAGCCGCTATCCTCTGGCTTCGCCCATCGCCTCCGAGGCGTCGTTGTCCGCCCGGCCCCGCAGAATCGCCATCGACTATACGGCGATCGACCTGGCCCGGCCCGATAGCGTGCGCTTTCGTTATCGCCTGCGCGGCTACGACACCCGGTGGCACGACGCCGGAAACCGACGTCAGGCCATCTACACGCGACTGGGACCTGGCGATTACCGCTTCGAGGTCGAAGCCTCCAGCGGCAGCGGTGTCTGGAATCCACGGCCGGCCAGCTTGATCCTGCATATCGCTCCCGCCTTCTACCAGACCTGGACCTTCCGTGGGCTGTGCCTGTTGCTCGTCACGGTCCTGCTGTGGGCAGGCTATCGTTATCGGATGCGCCTGGCGGCGGCCCAGCTGCGCACACGACTCGAGACGCGCCACGCCGAACGCGAGCGCATCGCCCGCGAGCTCCACGATACGCTGCTTCAGAGCATCCAGGCGCTGGTGCTGCACTTCCAGGCCGCCGCCGACAAGATGCCCATCGACGATCCGGCTCGTCAGGCGATGGCGCGGGCCCTCGATCGGGCCGATGAGGTGATCGAGGAGGGACGCGATCGCGTGATGTCCCTGCGCCATGCCTCGGCTGGCGTCGGTCTCGCCGAGTGCTTGTCGCGGGTGTGTCTGGAGCGGCCAGGTGCCCGGGACCTGGTCTGCCAGGTCACCACGCAAGGCAATCCGAAGCCACTCCGCTCCCGAGTCGAAAGCGAGGCCTACTGGATCGGCCATGAGGCGCTGTGCAACGCGTTCCATCATGCCGATGCCACCCGGATCATCGTCACCCTGTGTCATGCGCCGGATGGTTTCAGCCTGTCGGTCAGCGACGACGGCGCGGGGATTCCCGGCCACTATCTGACGCCGTCGGGACGCCCCGGTCATTGGGGGCTGCCCCATATGCATGAGCGCGCCCGACAGTTAGGGGGAAACCTCGAACTGGACAGCCAGGCCGACCTCGGGACCACGGTTCGACTGACCGTTCCGGCAGCGCTAGCCTATCGATATCACCCTTCGCGACATCACCCCTCGCGACGCCGCCGCTGGCGATTCGGGAGAACCTGAGCATGCCCCCAGCCCATCTGCCGATCCGTGTCCTGGTCGCCGACGATCATCCGCTGCTGATAGAGGGAATCGCCGCCGTGATCGCGGGTCAACCGGATATCGAGCTGGTCGGCGAAGCCAGCAACGGTATCGAGGCCATCGACAGCTATCGCCGCCTGCAGCCCGACGTCACGCTGATGGATCTGCAGATGCCCGAGCTGGATGGCATCGCCACCATTCACGCCATTCGCGACGAGTTCCCCGCGGCACGAATCGCCATTCTGACCACTTACCAGGGGGATGTTCGGGTCCTGCACGCCATCCAGGCGGGCGCCACCGGCTATCTGCTGAAGAGCACGCTGCGCAAGTCACTCGTCGACACCATCCGTGCACTGGCAATGGGAAAATCTCATTTTCCCGCCGAGATCGCGGCCGACCTGGCCAGCCATCTGGGTGCCGAGCCGCTCAGCCGGCGCGAAGTCGAGGTCTTGCGCTGGATTGCACACGGAGACTCCAACAAGGCGATCGCGCGTCGGCTCGGGCTCACCGAAGAGACGATCAAGGCTCACGTCAAGAACCTGATCGCCAAGCTCAACGCCGGCAATCGCACCCATGCCGTGGCCATCGCCCTGCGGCGCGGCATCATCGACATGGCGTAGCAGGGGACCGGCGCTACCTCTTTAGGGGGAGGCGCACCCTCGCCCAATGAGGATTAACTTGCCGACGAGAGCGCTTCATCATCGATATCACCGACACCACCGGAGTTCGACCATGAGGCGTTCCCACCCCGCATCGACGCCACCCCTCGCTCCCCGAACGGTCAAGGCGGAAAGGATGGCGCTCGTGCTATCCCTGTTGTCCCAGGCGGCGTATAGCCTCGACGACGAACGTCTCGCCGCGCAGCTCGGTCTTCCCCGAGCCATGGCAGTGCTGAAAGAACGGCTCTCGAATGAAACCGCGCCTGGCAAACTGGCAGGATGGCAGACTCGGCGCCTGACCACCCACGTCGAGACCCATCTCCAGGACCGGATACGCACCGCGGATCTGGCGGCTATCGTCCGGCTGAGCGTGGGTCACTTCACCCATGCCTTCAAGCTGACCTTCGGCGAAACCCCATGCCACTACGTCCTTCGTCAGCGTATTCGGCAGGCGCAGAGATTGATGCAACATCAACGGACGCCGTTGACAGACATCGCGCTGGCCTGCGGCTTCTGCGACCAGTCGCACTTCACGCGCCTGTTTCGCCGGGTCACCGGCACCAGCCCTAGCGAGTGGCGGCGCCGCTTCGGTGGCGATGCCGTCCCAGTGCTCGACTCGGCAACAGCTGTCACCAGCGACGTGACGGGGACCCGGATGACATCGGTGGCACTCGCTGCCGAGGATCACCTGGGCGGCAGCAAGAAGTTGCCCTGTCGGCCATCGCCGAGGTGGGAGTCGATCTCGCTGTCGTCCTTCAACGCGACGCCGGAGGCACCCAGCGCCTGGGCTTCGCGCAGCAGGTAGGCGAGCAGTTTGGCGGCACTGGCGTAACCCAGTCCCCGCGGGCGGATGTTGGAGATACAGTTGCGCTCGCTGTCGCGCCGGCCCGACCGGGGTGCCCAGGTAAAATAGAGCCCGAGACTGTCCGGCGAGCTGAGTCCGGGACGCTCGCCGATCAGGACGATGCTCATGCGCGCCTTGAGCGCCTCGCCGATCGGGTCGCCGATCGCGACCCGCCCCTGCTCCACCAGAGCCACCGGCCCCGGCGACAGTCCCAGCCGTCCGATCTCCGGCAGCGCGGCGTCGAGAAACGGGATCGACTGCTCGTGAATCGCCCGCGCCGAGAGACCATCGACCACGCAGATCGAGACGTCGCAGGGTTCGGGGGTGATGGCGGCAAGCTCCTGCTCGGCTTGCTCCGACAGCCGTCGCCCGAGATCCGGCCGGCGCAGGTATTCGTCGCGGTCGGCTGCCTGGCTGTGCAGGCGCAGCGCCAGCGGAAAGCGACGGTCCAGTTCCGGCATCAGGCGCTCGGTATCCAGCGCCATGTGTACGGCATCCCGGGCCCGGGCATGGTCGAGTTGAAAGGCCAGCTGGGCTGACGTCGGCAGGCTGCCGCCGGCCCGCCCCAGGCCGATTCTGGCATCGGTGAGTTCACGCAGTCGCTGCCAGGGGTTGGTGACGGTGATACCCGCATCGCCATCGTGGAGATCCTGGTCGTTCATCGTGCTGCTTCCGTATCAACCGTGCCCAAGCCCATTGACCCCAACACGTGCTGGAAACGTGACGGCAACTCGCGACCGAAGGCGATGCCGCGATCGTGACGATAGATACCGCTGGTTTCCAGCCAGGCTTCGAACTCCGGCGCCGGACGCAGCCCCAGCACCTGGCGCAGGTAGAGCGCGTCGTGGAACGAGGTGGTCTGGTAGTTGAGCATGATGTCGTCGGAGCCGGGAATGCCCATGATGTAGTGGCAGCCCGCCGCCCCCAGCAGCGTCAACAGCATGTCCATGTCGTCCTGGTCGGCCTCGGCGTGGTTGGTGTAGCAGACGTCGCAGCCCATCGGCACGCCGAGCAGCTTGCCGCAGAAATGATCCTC
>NZ_CALFQK010000057.1:0-2366 GCF_937921195.1 uncultured Salinicola sp. | reverse complement strand
GACGATGATGGACATCATCACCGGCAAGACCCGACCCGACAGCGGCCAGGTCTGGTTCGGCAGCCGGCACAACCTCTTGACGCTGGACGAGCCCCAGATCGCCAACCTGGGCATCGGGCGCAAGTTCCAGAAACCGACGGTGTTCGAGGCGCTCGACGTCACCGAGAACCTGGAACTGGCGATGGCCGGCGATCGGCGTATCTGGAAGACCTTGCTGGCCCGGCTCGATCGGGAAGGTCAGGCGCGAATCGACGAGGTGCTGGAGACCATCGGCCTGACCGAGGAGCGATACCGTTTGGCCGGGGTGCTCTCCCACGGCCAGAAGCAGTGGCTCGAGATCGGCATGCTGTTGATGCAACGACCGCGGCTGCTGCTGGTGGACGAGCCGGTCGCGGGCATGACCGAGCCGGAAATGCATCGCACCGCGGAACTGTTGACGCGACTGGCGGGGCAGCAGTCGGTCGTCGTCGTCGAGCACGACATGGGCTTCGTGCGCTCGATCGCGCGGCAGGTCAGCGTGCTCCATCAGGGCAGCGTACTGGCGGAGGGCACGATGGACCAGGTCGCCAGCGACCCGCGGGTGATCGAGGTCTACCTCGGCGGCGACGAGGAGGCGGCCTGATGCTGAGTGTCGATAAGCTCAATCAGTACTATGGCGAGAGTCATATCCTGCGTGACCTGTCGCTCGAGGTGCCCGCCGGCCGCTGTACCTGCGTGATGGGCCGTAACGGCGTCGGCAAGACCACGCTGCTCAAGGCGATCATGGGCGAGGTCGCCGCGCGTAGCGGAACGATTCAGTTCGATGGCGAAGACATTCGCACGCGCCGGCCCGAGGTGCGTGCCGGCCTGGGAATCGGCTACGTGCCCCAGGGGCGTCAGATATTCGCCACGCTCACGGTGGAGGAGAACCTGCGTATCGGTCTGCCGGCGAGAAGAGACAGGCAGCGCCGGATTCCCGAGCGCATCTACGAACTGTTTCCGGTGCTTCGGGAGATGCGCTATCGTCGAGGCGGCGACCTCTCCGGCGGTCAACAGCAGCAACTGGCGATCGGCCGGGCGCTGGTGCTCGACCCGCGGCTGCTGATCCTGGACGAGCCGGGTGAAGGCATCCAGCCCAACATCGTGGCGCAGATCGGCGAGGTGATCCGGCGTCTCAATCGCGAGGATGGGCTGACGGTGCTGCTGGTGGAACAGAAACTGCCATTCGCGCGTCGATACGCCGATGGCTTCATGATCATGGATCGCGGCCAGGCCGTGGCCGGTGGCGACATTGCCGACCTGAGCGACGATCTGATCAAGCGACATTTAACCGTATGACGGCAGAGCCTTCATGTCATTGGCAAGCGGCGCCGACGGATTCCGGGCACCGCTTCGACGCGAGCCGGCATTGGGGCGCCTCGCTGGCGCTGACGTTTGCCGCGCGTCCCGCCGACACTGGCGAGGCGATGCGGACGCGCCTGATTCGTGCGCGCCACCACGGCCCCTTGCGGGTGCAGCGACCCTTCTACCCGGAATCCCGGGTCGTGGGGCAGCCCGATCCTTGCCACGTCTATCTGCTCCATCCCCCGGGAGGGCTGGTCAGCGGCGATGCCCTCGCCATTGACGTGGCTGTGGGGGCGGGCGCTCATGCCGTCCTGACCACGCCGGCGGCGACCAAGCTCTACCGTGCCGATAGCCACGGCGTCGCCTGGTCCCAGGCCAACCGACTCGTCGTCGACGACGGGGGGATGCTGGAGTGGCTACCCCAGGAGACGATCGCCTTCGACGGCTCGCGGGGCGAGCAGCGGACCGAGATCGCGCTGCGGGGGAGCGCGCGCTGCCTGGGTTGGGAGATCATGGCGCTGGGGCGCCCGGCCAGCCAATTGCCGTTCGAGAGCGGTCGCATCGAGCAGCGCTTTCGGCTGGTTCGCGACGGCCGGCCGCTGTGGCTCGAGCGCCAGCCGTTGGATCCGCTGCACCCGCGGTTCGTGGGCCGCTGGGGGCAGGGTGGCGCGACGGTCCAGGCGACGCTGTGGGCGGTGGGGCTGGCGGATCCGCAGCAGGCCGTGGCACGTCTGCGCGAGACGATGCCGGCCGCCAGGAACTGGGCGGTCACCCAGCGTCACGATGTACTGCTGCTGCGCTATCTGGGCCACTCACGCAACGAAGCCTGGGATCGTTGCAGCGCTGCCTGGCGTGAGCTCAGGCCGTTGCTTGTCGGACGCAACGCTTGTGAGCCGCGCATCTGGAGAACGTGAATGGCTTTTTACAGCGCCCCGGAGCCGACGCATGGCCTTTTACAGCGCCCCGAAGCCGGCGCAACATTGCAAAACTCGTAGCTCGTAGCTCGTAGCTCGTAGCTCGTAGCTCGTAGCTCGTAGCTCGTA
>NZ_CALFQK010000056.1:0-15604 GCF_937921195.1 uncultured Salinicola sp. | reverse complement strand
CTTCCATCTTCACGACGGAGGCAGGCGCCATGCGGACAAGACGGGATCCTCTGCGACCTAATACGCCCGCCTCCATCACGGAGAATGGAAAATGACGAAGACCAATTTCAAGCCGCTGCCGATCATCCTGGACCGGCTCGCCCACGCACTCGAGGCGCAGGGCATCAAGGTGAAGCGCTCCCAGTTGCTGGAGATCTCTGCCGCCGCATTCGGGCACCGGAACTCCAACGAGCTCACCGCGGCCGCTAAGGCAGGCGACATCAATCCCTATCCCGCGCAGGTGATCGGACGGGTCGAACTCCCCGACGGACAGCGCGTGATCATCGTGAACGACCAGCTCGCCAATTCCCCCTACGCGATCGACGAGGCCTTCCTTGAGCAGGTCGCGGCCGAGGAGCGGCGCGAAGAGATCGGCATCACGCCCTACGGACATCTCGCTGCCCTCTACGAGGTGCTCGATGCAGCGGACATCCCCGCCATCGCCGGCGGCGCCGTCACCAGCGAAGTGCATGTCGGACGCGTCTCGCACAAGCACGGCGAGAACATCTACGTCGCAGCCGATGACGACGGCCTCACCATGCAGGTTGCCGAATACGTTCGCGAGAACTGGGATGACGAAGTCGGCGAACATGCCGATGACGGCGAGAATCCGGAGACCATGACCGATGCGGAGGTCGTGGAGGCCTATTTCGACCTCTGCCAGAACCACGGTATCGAGGAATACCTCGATACGAGCGTGGAGGAGATCGCCGCCCGTGTCCTTCCGGTCACGCAGGAGACGCCGGTCACGCCGCGTCGCTACGGCCTCCAATACGAGATGGACGACGAGCCGATCTTCATCGTCGATCGCCATGTCAAGGACGAGGACGGCGAATACGCAACGGTCACGGAGATGCCCCGCACCTCCGACCCGCAGGCCGACATCGCGCTGGCGCAGAGGATCATCAACGGGCTGAACGGGGACACGGTCCCCGCCGTCGCTCCGGGCAGTCTGCTCGTCGCCGATCTTCTCTCCCTCGCCGACGACCTCGTATCCGGCGCGGAGGGCGACCTGTGGTACGACGCGCACGAATACATGGACGAGGACACCATCAAGTGGCACCGCATCTGCAATACGCAACTGGCGATGGCGAATGCCGCCACCATCCTGCGGAACCTCGCCTCCGGTGATCAGGCTCCTCCTCAGGTCTCCATCCACACGGACCGCTCCGACAATGGCGTGACCACGCGGCCCATGCTCGACAACGTGCTCGAAAGACAGCAGTCCGATCCGGTCTGGATCACCGACAACGACGGTCACGACACGATGCAGGTCACCTCTGCGCACATGACCGCACTGGGGCTCGACTTCCACAAGGACCGCGACGACACCCTTCCCTTGACCGAGGACGAATACGGTGTCCTGCTCGGCGGCGAAACGCTCAACAAGGAGAGCGCATACATCGTCGAATGCGGCTTCAGCGTCCTCTACAAGGGCGAGAAGTGGCTGGCACCCGAGATCGGTTTCGACTTCGATCCCGATGACGAGGCTGCGCGCGACAAGGCGATCGAGAAGGCCAAGGCTTGGATCGAGGAGAAACGCGAGGAAATCGAACGGATCGGAGGCCATATCGTCCTCACCGAGGACGCCACCGACGACGAGCACGAACTCACCGTCCTATTGCCCTTCAGGCTCGCGCTCGAAGCCGAGACCATCGACGACTGGCGGGACGCCCTCGCATGGCTCATGCGGCACGAGGCGGAACGCACCGGTCCGCGAGTCAAGTGCGACTTCCTGGCGCAGACCTGGATGAAGGACTGGGCGATGGCGGTCGATCCCAATGGTGATACCTCGTGGGACGCCACCTTCGACGCCGTGCGCTGGGGCGAGGCCGCAGCAAGGAAGATGCTCGAGAGCGACATGGACGAGTTCGCCATCGAGGGGGCCACCGCCCCCGAATGGATCAGGCAATGGACCAGAAGCAATCCCTTCGAGGTGATGGTCACCGGACTGGAAGAGCTCTTCGGAATCGACGAATAGAGGAAAAGACCCTCCGGCCGCGAGGTCGGAGGGTCAACGACAAAGGAACAAGACGATGATGCGCTTCGCCTGCACGCCCTATCGCGACAAGGCCGACACCTCGACCGACGGCGAGAAGTTCCATGTTCGGGCGGAGAATTCCGACGACGCGGTTGAGATCGCCAAGACCGAAGCCGCGAAGAAGGGCTACGACAACGTCTTCGTCGAGGACGCGGCGGGCATCAGCATCCATGACGGCCCGGTCGGGGACGCGGAATGAATCACCTCATCTGGCCCGAGGGTCGCCCCGAGGATTCCTATTCCACCGACAGCGGCATGCGTGCGCGGCTGCACCTCTTCTGGCAGCAACTCGTCCAGCTCTGGAATTTCAGGAGCGCCCGGCGCATGCGGTGGGCCACCTCGATGCAGCCGTTGATCGCGGAGGATGTCGAGGAGATCCTGAGACGCGCCGACGGGACGCCGCCGCCAGGGGGATGGCACGAGGCCAGGGACATCGAATCGGAACACGGTTTCGGCGACCTGCACGTCAGCACGCTGTCCGTCATCTGAGGAGAAGGAACATGGCAGAGAACAATACCGTGCCACCACGTGAGCCCTGGCGACCGATAAGCGAGGCGAAGAAGGATCGCACGGTCATCTGGGCCAAGCTGCGGGACGACATCGGTGAGGACAAAGAGGACGGATCGTGGAAGCGCGATCTCGTTCGATGGCAGGGCCTCGAAGTGCCTCTGCGCCATCCCGGCGTCGCCGAGGACGGCTTCGACATCGGATGGAACATCGCCGCACCGGTGGGGCACGGCGGCTTTCCGGACGACTGGATCGCCGGATGGATACCCCTCAACGAGGGGTGAAAGGACATCATCGCTCTCATGAGCGGGTCCGAGAACGAATTTCAGGAAGGGAAAAGGCATGCGCAAGATCGTGATCATCCGGGGCCCCCAGGCTTCGGGCAAGACCACCCTCGTCCGCACGCTCGGACTGGAGGGACACCGCCTGTCCGCCGACGTAATGCGCACCGCCCATCGGGGCCATGTGCTCAACAGCCGCGGTGAACTCGTCGTCGATCAGGAGGACGCACACCAGATCTGGGAGATCGTGCGCGAATCGCTCGAGCGCCGCCTCCAGCGCGGCGAGTTCGTGATCATGGACGCGACCTTCGCCACGGCATCCACCTACGAAGGCATCATCGAGCAGGCCGTCGCGCACGCCTACAGGATCGCGATCGTCGATCTCTACGGCACGGACGACAACCTGCTGCGGGAACGCAACGAGAAGCGTCCCGATCACGAGCGCGTCCCCGAGAAGTCGGTGAAGCGGATGATCTCCGCCTACCAGCCGCATCCACAGGACGATGGCCGGATCGATGCGCACTTCGACAAGGACGCCGACGTCCACGACATCGAGGACTGGATCATGCACGACATCGTCGATCTCAACGGCTACGAGCGGATCGTCCACATCGGCGATCTGCAGGGCGTCTTCGAGGCCGCCTTCCAGGAAGGCTCGCCGCTGACCCGGCAGCTGCGGGACGACACCTTCTACGTCTTCCTCGGCGATGCACTCGATCGCGGGATCGAGAACGGCGCCGTGATGACGTGGATCATCGAGCAGGTCAGCCCGCGCCTCGGCAGGAACGCCGTCTGGATCTACGGCAACCACGAACGACATCTGCGCGACTTCGTCGAGGGCAACGACATCGTCAGCCGCGAATTCGAGGACCGGACGCTGCCCGACCTGTGCGCCTCCAGCCCGATCAGCACGAACGACATCCGCCTGTTCCTCGAGCGGACCAGCGAATACCTCGTCTACGAACACGAAGGCGATACGGTCGTCTGCACGCACGCCGGCATCCCCGCCGTCCCGGGCAACCTGACCCTCGTCCCCGGCTTCCAGGCCATCAACGGCGCGGGCGGTTTCGGCACCGACGTCGACACCGCCTTCAACGACTGGGCGTCCGAGCAGGACGAACCCTGGTATCAGGTCCACGGTCACCGGAACCGCCAGATGCACCCGACCCGGGTGAACGAGCACTCCTTCAACCTCGAAGGCCAGGCCGAATTCGGCGGCCATGTCCGCATGTGCGTGAAGACGCGGAAAGAATGGAAAACTCACGATATGCGCAACGACACCTATCGCTCGCCCAAGGAATGGCGTGACATCAACAAGGAAGAGAAGCGCAAGCCCCACTCGCGCACCATGCCGATCCCGGCCTGGATCGAACGCGGGGAAGGCGCAGGCAAGCTCTCGCCCGAGACCTACGCCGCCTTCGCCGGACACGACCACGTCGACATCCGCCAGCAGGGCGAGCTGTCGCACATCGAGGCGATCGCCTTCTCCAAGAGCGCATTCTACGACCGCGTCTGGGACGGCATCACCAACAAGGCGCGCGGCCTGTTCGTAGATTCGGAGACGCTCGACATCGTCGCACGCGGGTTCGATAAATACTTTCATGTCGATGAACATACTGAAACCAAACGAGAATTCATCGAATCGGACTGGGTCGCTCCCTTCCGTGCGACCGAGAAGTCGAACGGCTATCTCGGCCTCGTCGGCTGGGACGAACGGACCAGGACCGCGACCTTCTCTTCGAAAGGCGACATGGATCGTGATTTCGCTGCGTTGTTCGAGCGGATCGCCACCGAGAAGCTCGGTCCGGGCGGCATCGAACGCCTGACCCGCGCAGTGCGCGACCTGGGTGGCTGCGCGGCCTTCGAAGTGATCTCGCCGAGCGAGGATCCGCACATCGTCGAATACGACGAGGACAACATCGTGCTCCTCGCCTTCATCCGCCGATCGGAGGACTACGAGGCCCTCGACTACGAGAAGCTGGTCAAGCTCGGCGCCTACATCGGCGTCGACGTGATCCCGAGCTGCGCGACCCTGCCCAACACGACGGCACTGTTCGCCTACATCGAGCGCGTGCGGGGCGACAATCCTCCGGGCAACGTCGCGGGGACCGAGGGCGTGGTGATCGAGGACGCCCGCGGACGGCACGTGAAGATCAAGACGAAGTCCTACGACCTGTGGAAGAAGGCACGCGGTCTCGTCGAACGTCTGGCCCTACAGCGCAAGAAGGGTCAGGATATCTCGCTCGACATTCCCGAGGAACTCGCGGATTTCATGGCCTGGATCATGAAGCAGGACGACGAGATCACCCGGTTCCCGATCATCGAACTGCGCAAGCGCTTCCTCGAGACTCCGGAGGACATCCTCGTGGTCGATCGCGAGGCTCTCGCGCGCGAGAAGGCGGAAGCGGAGCAGGCGGAACGCGAGACCAAGCAGATCGAGGGGTTCATGCGCGGATACGATGCGCTTCTCGGACAGGTCCGGTCGGGGAAGGCCTCGGCCGAGAGCATCGTGCGCCTGATCGAGCGCGGAAATGCGGAACCTCACCTCAAGGCGGCGATGGAGGGACGATCCGAACATGCCGAGATGGTGGCCTATGCGGAGGACGAGGAATGAACCGGATTCTGCTCGTCTTCGCCGGCCTGATCCTCTACTTCGCAGTGATGGCCATCTACGCCAATTATGTCGGAGGACGCAGGAAGACCGACAAGCTGGGGCGAAAGGTCAACCGGACCCACAGCACCCTGAAGGCGCTGCCTGACAGACAGCGCAAGCGGGTGGAGAAGTCGCTGCTCATCCTCGAGAAGCATCCCGATCTGCGGAACGGTATCGGAGCCCTGGTGTCCACTCGCTATGCGGACCAGATCGCCACGATCACCGAGCGCTACGCAAGGGTTCGCGGAAACACCGCCGGACACGAGGACCAGCTCCTGCAGGGGCTCAGCATGACGGAGATCATCGCGACGCGCTCCGAAGCCGAACCGGACGAGGCATCCGCCCTTCTCGACGAGGGGATCGGCACCATCGAGCGTAAGATCAGGAAGGCCCTCGAAGCAAAGGGAGCCGAGGCCCGCGACGAGCTGGACATCTATGTCAGGTTCCTGCGGGAAGCAGATTGACGCTTCAACCGGATACGAAACCGTCCTACAATTATCAGGATGAGGATGGAGCTACTTCAGGATGGATACTACGACCCGGTCAGGGAGAGTCGACGTCTGCCCCGTGTGCTTCCGGAAGCGCCTCTCAAGAGGGCGTTCCTCTTCTTCGGCATCATCCTCTTCTCCGTCTACGCGCTCATCATAGGGACGCTGGCATGGATGCAGGCCTCCCTCATCTACAATCCCACCGCGGCAATCGAGCTGAACGACCCGCACTGGAGCTGGCACGACGTCGCCGGCAATGACGGCTTCAAGGCCTATCTGCGCCGGGGCGACCCCGAGAAGCCGATCGTGGTCTTCTACCATGGACGGTCACAGGGTCTGTGGTCCATCGATTCCTCCACCCGCCACTACGCAAGGGCCGGCTGGACCGTTCTCGCACCGGAATACCCCGGCTTCGCAGGGCTCGAAGGGAATCCGAGCGAAGAGACGCTGGATCGACTGGTGGAGGCCGTCCACGAGGATGTCGTCTCCATGGGATACGAGCCCGATCGGATCGTCATACAGGGCAATTCCCTCGGCGCCGGTCCGGCGCTCAGCATGGCGGAACGACCGCATTCGCTTCTCGTCCTCACCGCTCCTGTCGCCAGCATGGGCGAGATCGTCGATGGGATCGCTCCCTTCTTCCCCCATCTCCTCCTCTACAATGCATGGGACAACGAGAACAGGGCGAGGAACGCAGCCCCTGCAAGAAGCATGGTCTTCCACGCCCGGGACGATTCGGTCGTCCCCTATTCGCACGGCGAGCGTCTGGCACGCATACTCGGAGCCGAGTTCACCCCTTTCGATACCGGGGATCACTTCATCGGCTCAGATGTCGGCGAGATCATAATCGACCGCCTTGCCGACACCGACTGAACCAATCACCACCAGGAGACAACACATGGGGATCAGGAATCTCATCGCACTCGCCGTGCATCCGCTGATGGCACTTGCGACATCCCTCGTCTTCCTGCTGATCGCGAGCCTCCAACCCGTCTCCCGCGAGATGCAGATCGCGGTGATCCTCACCAGTGGTCTCGTGCTCATCGGGATCGCACAGGCCATGGGTCGACGGGAAATGCTCTCCCTGCGCGCGAGCCCCACGAACTACGGGCAGACCATCGCACTTCTGGGTCTCGCGGTCGGGCTGGCCGCGTTCCACGACGGTGGAGGCACCATATGGGTGAGCGCCGACATCAATCTCACTCTCGCCATCGGAGCCGGCATCATCACCTTCATCGAGGGACTGACCCGACTGGTCTTCATGATCAGGGTATGGAGAATGGGATCGGAAGAATACGCCAGGAAGAGGATAGAGCGGATCCTCTCCGGGCGCATGTGCAACTGGAATACGCGGATAGACGCCGCCATCAGGATGGCCTCCGGTCGCTCGATAGTCCATGACAGGCATGCACTGGATCTGGCGCAGGCCGCCCGTTCGGCAATGGGAACAGGAGCCATGAGCACCGCATGCTGATCCTCATGTACATGCCGGTCATCGCCCTGTCGATGATCGTCGAAGCCCAGTTGCGCGGCAGGCCATACGACCTGCTGAGCTTCGATCGCCCCGAATACTTCGGTCGCCATCTGATGCGGCTGCACCTGTGGGTCGCATCGTTCTGCACCGCATTCGTGGTGACGGTCCTCCTCTCATGATAAATCGGAGAATCCCATGACCAGAATGATACAGGGATATTCCGAGACCATGCGCCACCTCAAGGACGGGCTCGACGTCGTCGGAGACGACCTTGCCGAGATGCTGCGACGGGTCGACCACCCGCAGGGCAGGAAGGGGGCGCGGAACCGCGGACTCGAATCCGATCTCGGAATACCCGGACATCCGGGGGAGACGGTGACGATAACCCTCGGAACCTCGCTCGAAGGCGACACGATCAAGGTCCTGCATCGTCTCGGCCGTTCCCTCCTCAGCTGCACTATCGACGGACATCCCATCCTGCGGACGACGATTCCGGACTACCTCGAACTTCCGGACACGGTCCGTAGCGGAATGCCCGGCGGCAGTCTGTCCCGCATCGTCGACATGTCGGAGACATCTATACCGGGCCTCGGAGAGGCCATCGTGCGCGAGATATTCGTCAACGGCGACGGAACCGTCTCGATCTATCTGGACGCCCCCGTCACACGTTACGCTATCGCCGCGTTCTTGGAACTACAGCCCACACGACAAGGAGAAGACGCATGAAGTCGATCCCGCAGGAAGACCTGGACCGGGGGCGAGACCTCTTCGGGAGGGCCATCGAGGTGGGCACCAAGGTCCGCAGTCACGACTTCGCCTTCGGACTGAAGGGTCGCACTCCCCCCTTGGGCATGGAGACAGAAGGTGATCGGGCGTCTTATGTCGAAGGCGTCGTGGAGGCGATCGGCGACATCACGATCGAGGGATGTCCGCGCTACACCATCCGACCCTTCGTCCGCGTCCACGCCGGCAAAGCGGAAAGCGCGGAAGGAGACGAACCCATCCATCCCCCTCTGAACGGGACGCCATCGCTCCTGGGAGGAGTCACATGCGGCGTGGAGGTCATCGAGGTCTATGACGAATGGGACCACGCCGGCGGGAGGACCTGGTACGCGACGCTACCGGAAACCGAGCTCTCCCACTTCTGGACTCCGGAGTGTCCCAGCATCTCCGAGGAATCCGACGCTTTCTGGCTAAGGTCCGAGGAGGGCCGAGGAGGAGACCGATTCGACAGCCTCCAAGAGGCGAAGGACTCCGTGTTCTGGGAGGTCTCGCTCGATCGGCATAACAGGAAGGAGCGTCTCGAAGCCGAGGCTGATCTCGGACCGGACTGGCGCATCGATCTCTCGGACGGGGTTTCCTTCATCAAGGGGGCCGGCGACGACGAGGAAATGATCACGGGATGCATGTCCTCGGATCGGCCTACCTGGAACGCCTGGACCGATGCAGGACAGGTCCCGGGCGACCATCAGACTCCCAAGGACGCCCTCCGCGCTCTGGGCAACTGGAAGACATCCCGAACAAGGAATGCGGCATGACCGATATCCTGCGCCCCTTCGTGTCCCTCGGTAGGGAGATCACCACTCAGGACATCCGACGGACACTCGACGCCATCGCGAACGTCCCTCCACGGTTCGAGACACGGCTGCTCATCGGCGTGGTCCTGCCCCAGGACAGTGACGCGACGCCCATCGAGCGCATGGAGGCCCTCAACAAGCTCATGCAGCGCCTCCGCAAGGCAGGCCTTGCGAGCTTCGACCGCAAGAAATGGTCGATAGGGCCGGACGCGTGGAACCGTATCCAGACGATGATGAGCGGGAGCAGGACGACATGATCGGAGGAGCCATCAAGGGACAGGTCGTCTTCAGACGCTGTGACGGCGAGGCGGATGTCGGCATCGGTTTCATCGAGGTCGATGCCGATGCAGTCGGAGTTACGGAAACGAACGATCTCATCATCGACTGTCTCGCCGGGCGGGGAATCTCGGACGGCATGACCGTGAAACTGCACTCGGTGAGGATCGACGATCAGGATCTATCGGACAGCGATGTGGGGCACCTCGTGACATCCCTCCAATACCCCCGGGCTACGGAAGGCAGTTCCGGCGGCTCTCTCTTCGTGAGGCATTCGCGCATCCCGGCTCCGGAAGGACGCAGGACCATGCTTGTCGCACTCGTGATCGAGGCCGATGGCGCCGAGATCGATCCAACCCTGATCCACGAGGTCCGGGGCAGGGACGGCATCATGATGGTACGGCCTTCCCGGCCGCATGGCCTGGTCCCCAACGGGATGGCGCTCAGCCAGATCCACAGGTCCGCCATATGGGGATGGGGCGAGGAGCGATGGGGCCCAGTATCCACGATGAGGCTCGATGTCCTCGACATGTGCCAGGAACTCGACGACGCCATGCTGTCGGATGAGCCGACCGATCCGGCGCGAATCGAGGAACTGAATCGCAGCCATGCTGGATGGATCCTCAAGAGCAGCTTCCGCGATCCGAAATACGAGAACTTCAAGCGGCGGATGATCGAAGAAGGGCATCGCTCCGAATGGGCGGGCATCCTGACCGAGAGCCAGACAAGAATGCGCGATGAGGCAGGCGCACGCATCATCCGCGAAATCATGCAGAACGAAGGCGATTGAGACCATGAACGACGAACAGACCGGCCCCCACGAAAGGATGCAGGCTCTCGCAAGCGAAATCGAGAAGCACCAGCGGCTCTATCATCACGATGACGCCCCGGAGATCGACGACGCGGCGTATGATGCGATGGTGCGCGAATTCCGCGATCTGGCGGAAACCCATCCAGACGAAGCTCCGGCGAACGATCCCACGCAGAACGTCGGCGCCTCGCCTTCCGAGGCCTTCTCGCCTGTCACCCACACCATCCCCATGCTCAGCCTCGACAACGTGTTCTCGGTCGAAGAGCTCGCCGAGTGGGCTCTGCAGAAACGCAAGCAGCTCGGAATGGCCGAAGGCATGCCGCTCGCCATGACGAGCGAGGTCAAGTTCGACGGCGTCTCGATCTCGCTGCGATACGAGCGCCGGGTCCTGGTCACCGCTGCGACGCGCGGAGATGGGCAGACAGGAGAGGACGTCACCGACAACGCCCGCACCGTGCTCGGGATTCCCCATCAGCTGACCGACGATGCCCCCGACATCCTCGAGGTGCGAGGAGAGATCCTCATGCCCAAGGACGTCTTCCTGCATCTCAACGAGAGCGGAGCCGCCGGCAAGACCTTCGCCAACCCGCGCAATGCCGCTGCCGGGTCACTACGACAGAAGGATCCGGCCAAGACCGCACAGAGGCGGCTCGTATTCCTGCCGCACGGCATCGGAGAGACCGACGGAGATCTGCCCGGGACCTGGAGCGGAAGGATCGGTCTTCTCAGGCGCTGGGGCTTCGGCAAGGGCGTCAGGACCGGAGGGGGCATCATGGCGCTCAGCGACGGCAGCCGCGACCAGCTCGAATCCGTCTACTCTTCCATCGAGACCCGGCGACCCGATCTCCCGTTCGACATCGACGGCGTGGTCGTGAAGCTCGATTCCATCGACGATCAGAAGCGTCTCGGCAACGTCTCGCGTTCTCCTCGCTGGGCCATCGCCCACAAGTTCCCGGCCGAGCAGGCCACGACGCGGCTCACCGCGATCGATATCCAGGTCGGCCGGACGGGGCGCATGACCCCGGTCGCGAGGCTCCAGCCGGTCAACGTCGGCGGCGTCCTCGTCTCCAACGCGACCCTCCACAACGAGGACCACATCGCGAAGCTCGATCTCAGGATCGGGGACACCGTCATCATCCAGCGGGCCGGCGACGTCATCCCGCAGATCGTGGGCCGGGTCGAGGACGAAGGTCACGAAGGACGTCCTGAGTGGTCGTTCCCGGAGAGTTGTCCCGAATGCGACAGCGCAGCCGTGCGTGAGACAGGGCAGGCCGACACCTATTGCGAGGGCTCCTTCCATTGCCCGGCGCAGATCGTCACGCGGCTCGTCCATGTCGCTTCGCGTGACGCCCTGGACATCGACGGCCTCGGCTCCAAGATCATCGAGGAACTCCATGCCGACGGCAAGCTCAGGACCCCGGTGGACATCTTCCGCCTGCGTCGCTTCGCCGCGGAACTCACTGCACGCGAAGGATGGGGCGAGATCAGCGCCAACAAGCTGCTCGATTCGATCGATCAGGCACGCAGGACCAAGGTCGATCGCGCGCTCTACTGCCTGGGCATCCGGCAGTTCGGACGTTCCGCCACGCAGGCGATCGCGCGCGAATGGGGAAGCATGGACGAGGTCCTCGCCCAGTTCGCACGCCTCGCCATCGTGCGGCTCGCAGCCCGGGATATGGAACGGGGACGCGGTGCGAGCGAGGAGGAGGCAGATCGCAAGGCCATGAAGGCGGTGGCCGAGGCGGTGTCCATTCCCGATGTCGGGCCCGTCGTCCTCGCCAACATCCTCGACTTCTTCGCGGATGACGAGAATGCCGCGCTCGCCAGAGCGCTCTTCGACGAACTGCGCCTCACCGTCCTGAAGAAGCCCGACCGCGTCGAATCCGAGGTAAGCGGGAAGACGATCGTCTTCACCGGCAAGCTCGAGAAGGTAACGCGCGAGGAGGCAAAGGGCCAGGCGACGGTGCTCGGCGCCAAGGTCGCCGGTTCGATCTCGGCGAAGACCGACCTCCTCGTCGCCGGACCCGGGGCCGGCTCGAAGCTCAAGAAGGCCACCGATCTCGGGGTCGAGGTGATCGACGAGGACCGATGGATCGACATCGTCAGGAAGGCCCTCATCGGCTGATCCCGACAAGGGAGGCGGAACGACAGTAAGACAGGGAAAGGGAAAAGACATGGCACTGGTGCGCGAAGACGATGAAGGAATCTACGTCATCTCCGGCGGTGTGACAGCACGCCCCGGCGCGGTGCGAGGATACGGCCACGCCTATCGCATGGACGACGGCGGACTGGTCAAGGGCGAAAAGGTCAGCGCCTCACATGTCGGAGGTACTCCGATGGTCCGCCTCAAGCTTCCCGACGGAACGGTCACGCGATGGTTCTGCCAGGACAGTCGCCGTCCGGACGAACTCATGGATACGGACCCGGATGCGACGTGGGATCAGAAGGGCGTGAGAACCTTCCCTTCGAACGATGGAAGCCCAGCCGAGAGCGCGCCGCGCACCATCCGCGCGATCAACGGATCGGACATCATGAAAGAGATCGGACTGTGAAACGCGCCGGCGACGGAACCCGCATCATCCGCGCAAGCGACGGTGCCATCTGGGGCGCGTTCCTCGCAGGCGCAGGATGCGCGGAACATGAGACCGACATCCGCGGCCTGCTGAGACGTTTCGGCATAGATCCGGACGGAAGGATGATCGCCGGACGCAGCATGACGGAACCACGCACGCTGGCACGCGCGACCGGACAGGTCACGCAGACCTATCATCTCGATGTCGAAAAGCCCACCAAGCGCACCGACAAGGTCACGTATCTCGCGCTCGATGAATACCCCCTCGAGGGCCGCAATCGCCAGTATGCCGTACAACGCTACAGCCCGGAGACCGAGCTGACAGGGTCCTGGGACGAACGGGAATTCAAGCTCGCCGCATGGAGCGACGACGCAAAGGCGCTCCTCGACCTGTTGTCGAACGCCGCCGAGGAGGCCGATATCGCGATCTGGACCGGCAACACGCCGGACCTCGTCAACAACCCCTTCAGCCATGCCGGCCTGATCATCGCGATCGTCTCGCGCATACCCGAAGAGGCACGTGCCGCAGTCGACCAATCTGACATGGAGACCGCGAGGCTCGAAGAGGCGGTCGAGGCAACCGGCATCCGCGAGCGGATCGAAGCCAGGCGGAAGGATCTCAGCAGCTGGAGCGGAGGCCCGGCCTTCCACGCACTCGCGCCGCGTTGGACGACGGGCATCCGCACCGTCAAGCGCGGCGAGGAGGAAGTCGTCCTGGAGACCCGTCATCCGGTCGTGTTCTTCCTCAACCCGGCGCGGCAGAAGGACCACAACCACGGCTGGTTCACGGTCGAGGAGCTCGACCTGTGGCTCGGGGGCAAGGGCCCTGTCATCAGGAAGGCGGCATGAGCCTCTGCCACATCCTCCCGCCACACCGCGAGCACCGGTTCCGGGGCGCGGCGGGCTGCACCAAGGACATATCACACAGCGGCCCGCACGATGCCGTCCTGAAGGACGGGACCGTCATCGAATGGGAGACCGACTGGGAATGCGAATGCTGCGTCGATGACGAGATCCCCGACATGTGCTTCGTGTGGAAGGAGATACGGAACGAAGAGGAAAACGGAATGAACGGCAATAACGAGATTCCGGATGGCATCATGGGATACGCGCAGGAATGCCGCGAGCTCGTCGAATGGTGGGATACCGGCATCCTCCCCGATGGAAGACTACGCGCCCGAGCCAACGATCCCCAGGCCAAGTGGGCCGAGACCAACCCGGGTGATCCGCACATGGCCGAGCGACAGCTGGTCAACGAGATCATCAGGAAGATCGCTTCCATCAGGGGCGAAGAGACACAGGACGAAGGAGCATCCAGCAATGGCTGAAATGGCAATCATCAGTTCGTCGGACCTGACGAAGTACGACCGCATGGACGCAGGCTTCCACATCCTGCGCAAGAAGCACGAGGCCGAGACCGCCAGACTGGAGAAGTCCATGGACAACTCCGCAGCCATCGCGCTCGCCGTCGAGATGCTCGTCAAGGTCCCGCCCAGATATCGGCGGGACATCAATCCGCTTGTGCGGGGAAGCAGCAACCGTCCGCCGGACATCCATGCACAGGAACGCGCGGTGCGGGAATATCCCTACCTGTCGCTCGCCATTTTCGGCGCGATCGCCGGAGACGTCGCCGAACACTACCAGGCGGAAGCGCGCCAGGCGGAGGCCACGGCGCAGCTGTTCGCGAAGCTGGACAAGGAGAAGAAGGCATGAGCTTCAAGAAGGCGACGGTCTACCGCCTGAAGGACCCAGAGCGCTACGACGACGAGGAGTTCGGCGAGGGATACGACCATGTCGAGACCTATGGCGACTGCGATGGCATGTTCATCACCGACTGCTGGGTCGTCAACGACAAGGGCGAGGTCCATCCGGGATACGAGGGATCCCCGGTCCCCGTGCGATTCGATGACGTCGGAGAGGAGACCGACCTCGAACCCGTCAACAACGAACGCGAGCGGGCGGCCTTCGGATGGAGGTGACGCCCACCCCGTTGGCGGTCAACGCGATCATCAACGAGATCCAGTGGCGACTGCGTCTTCACACCATGGCGAGCCCCGGCCCGCACCGGGACATGGCGCAGCGATATGCCAGGACCGTATCCACCACCCTGGGGCTGACGCCGATCGACAGAGCCGAGATCCGGTCGGATCATCCGCATCTCGTCGAACACACCGATACGCACGGATGCGCGGCGCGTAACGAGGCCGGAGACATCCTCCTGTTCTCCAGCAGGGCCGCCAAGGGCCTTGCCGGAAAACAGCGCAAGGCGGGGATCGCCTACGTGCGCGATCTTCTGCGCGGGGGTCGGCCTCAGATGAAGGACATCTATCCCGGTGCCTGCGCCTTGCCTATCCATGTTCGTTCCTACATCGAGAGGCATGGCCTCGCGCCGGATGCGATCGAGATCCTCAACACTCTCCTGCAACGCGTCGAATTCCGCCATGGCGGTGCAGCCTTCAAGTTCAGCACCCGCTGGGAGAGGTCGATCAGGAAGCGCATTGACCGCGACGACGGCAAGGCCGAGAAGCATCTCATCCACAGCCCCGATCCGGCGCACCGCATCACGGACAGGGTGCAGGTCACGCTAACGGGCAAGCCGAGAGTGCGACTCACCAAGCACGGCATCAGCGTCGGGCAGGGGCTTCCCGAAGTCGTGCGCCTCGGTCTGATCGGCAAGAGCATGGACACGCTCATCGACCTGCCGGGTCTGTCGGACATGGTCATCCACACCGTCAGCGCCTACAGCGACACCATCACGCAGGTTCAGGTGAAAATCCGTTGACAGCTGCGAATCACCATCCTACAAGTCGCCGCATGACCAAACGTAAGCTCTTTACCACCACGCGAATGCCCCGCCCGGCCTGAGGCGGCAACGGCATTCGCGT
>NZ_CALFQK010000055.1:0-7064 GCF_937921195.1 uncultured Salinicola sp. | reverse complement strand
TACTCCCGCGCCTTCGCGGCAGGCCTGGTCTGCACCGGCGCCGCCCTGTCCCTGATCATTCCGCCGTCGATCGGCCTGGTGATCTACGGGATTCTGGCGGGCACGTCCATTTCGGACCTGTTCCTGGCCGCCATTCTGCCGGGCTTGATGCTTGGCGTGCTGATGCTCTGCGCACTGCCGTTCGCCAAACTGATGCCCCCGCCGACAGCCGGCGAAAGCGCAGCGGCAGACACCTCCTTTCGACGGGTAGTGGAACGAGGAGACGGGCAACCCTACGCCAAACGTCTATTACGCTCGTTCCGTGAAGCCTTCTGGGGTCTGCTCACCCCCGTCGTCATTCTCGGCGGTATCTACGGCGGGCTGTTCACGCCCACCGAGGCGGCCATCGTGGCGACGGTATTCGCCATGTTCGTCGGCTTCTTCATCTATCGCACACTCAGCCTGCGCTCGTTGTTCGCCTGCGTGGCGGAATCGGCAGGGTCATCGGCGGTGGTCATGCTGGTCGTGGCGTTCGCCAGCCTCTTCGGTTGGGTAGTGGTCGTGGACGGGCTGGTCAGCGACTACTCCGATGCCCTGCTCGGCGTGAGCCAGAGCCCTTGGGTCATCGTCCTGATGATGATGATCATTCTGCTGCTGGCCGGCATGTTCATGGACGCCATCACCATCATGTTCATCACCCTGCCGATCTTCATGCCGGTGGTTCAGCAGCTAGGGCTCGATCCGACCTGGTTTGGCGTGGCGCTGATGACGGCGCTCTCCATCGGCCTCATCACCCCACCGGTGGGCATCAACCTGTTCGTGGCGGCCAATATCACCGGCCTGCCATTGGGGCGTATCGCCCGAGGCGTCGTCCCTTTCCTGATCGTCTCTTTGATCGGCTTGCTGATCGTGACCTACGTGCCGGCCATCTCGCTGATTGCGCTGTAAGCCCATCGATCGGAACAACGCCGGCCATGAGGCCGGCGTCGTCGTTTCGCAGTCGCTGGTCACGCTCGCGCTTGGCGTCGCTCTCTCCGCCGTGCACTCCACGCCCCTCTATCCGTCAGGCATTTCGTGCCGTTCTACATCACGCGCTTCGCACCTTTCTCTCTGTCATGCACTCCGTGCCTGGGGCACGTCGTCCATCAGCTTGTCGAGGGTGATCGGCAGTTCGCGGATGCGCTTGCCGGTGGCGTGATGGACCGCGTTGGCGATGGCGGCCGCCAAGCCGGTGACACCGATCTCGCCGATGCCGCGGGCGCCGTATTCGTTGAACGCCAGGTCCGGATGGTCGAGCAGGATCACGTCGATCTCCGGCTGGTCGGCGTGCACCGGCACCACGTATTCGGCGTAGTCGTTGTTGACCGGGCGGGCGTTGCGCTCGTCATATTCGGTGGCCTCGAACAGCCCCATGCCGATGCCCATCACCACGGCGCCTTCGACCTGATTGCGCGCGGTGGTTTCGTTGATCACGCGGCCCACGTCGATGGCGCTGACGACCCGTGCAACGCGCAGACGCGAGATACCCGGATCCCAGCGCACCTCGACGAAATGGGCGCCGAAGGAGCGGTAGGAGTATTTCGAGTCGGCCGCCTCGGTATGCGCTTCCCCATCGGCGCTGCCGTAGCGACCGGCTTCCAGAATGTCGGCAAAGCTCACCTGCTTGCCGTCGGCGCTGCGCAGGCCGCCGTCCGTGACTTCCAGATCGTCGCCGGACGCCCCGGCGAAGACGCCGTTGCTGCCGGTGGCATAGCGCTTGATCTCGTCGAGGGCGTTGCGCGCCGCCCCGGCGATGGCCGGCAGCGTGGTCGCCGTCGCCCAGGAGCCGCCGGAAACCGGCCCGTCCGGATAGGAGGAGTCCCCCAGCTTGATGGTGATGCGATCGATGGGGATGCCGGTCACATCGCTGACCGCCTGGGCGACGATGGTGTAGGTACCGGTGCCGATATCCTGGGTGGCGCAGGAGGCAAACGCCGTGCCGTCGGCACGGATCGAGACCCGCGCGTCGCAGGGGCGTTTCAGCGCTTCCCAGTTGCACGCGGCCATGCCGTAGCCGACGATTTCGCGGCCCTTGCGCATGCTGCCGATCTCGGGATTGCGGTCGGCCCAGCCAAACTTCTCCGCCGCCCGGTTCGTCGCTTCGACGATATGGTTGCTGGAGAAATCCAGATCCTGGCTCTCGTCGCGCTCGGCGTAGTTGTCGAGCCGGAACTGCACCGGGTCGACACCGGCAGCGTCGGCCATCTCGTCGACCGCCGACTCCAGCGCGAACAGCCCCGGCGCGGCGCCCGGTGCGCGCATCGAGGTGGGCGTGCCGCGATTCACCTGGGTGGTCTCGTGGCTGACCGTGAGGTTGGGACAGCTGTAGAGGCTCTTGGTCACGCTGCCGCAGGTCTCGACGTACTGGTCGGTATAGGACGTGGTGTTGATCGACTCGTGACGCAGCGACACCAGCTTGCCGTTGTCGTCCGTCGCCAGGCGCAGGCGCTGACGCGTTTCCGGCCGATGCCCGGTGGTGGTGAACATCTGCTGGCGCGGCACCACGAGCTGCACCGGGCGCCCGAGTTCCCGGGACACCGCCGCCGTGGCGATGGCGTGCGGCCAGGTCCACAGCTTGCTGCCGAAACCGGAGCCGATGTAGGGCGCGTGCACGGTGATCCGCTCCGGCGGAATGGCGAAGATCTTGGAGAGCGCGTTGCGTGCCACCACCACACCCTGGGACGCATCGAAGATCGTCAGCTCGTCGTTGTCCCACCACGCCGTGGAAGCGTGCATCTCCATGGGATTGTGGGTCTCCACCGGCGTGCGATAGGTCACGTCGATGGTGGTCGCCGCGCTATCGAACGCCGAGGCCGCGTCACCGCGATCGTGATTGCCACTGCCGGCCTGGGTGCCGTTGGCCTCGACGCCCTGGTCGAGATTGGCCACGGCCTGGTCGGTCGAGTAGGTCACCTTGACACGTCGCGCCGCGGCCCGGGCGTTCTCGAAGGTGTCCGCGATCACCAGTGCCACGAACTGCCCTTCGTAGTAGACGCGTTCGTCCTCGAACGGCAGCCGGGTCTCCTCGACCTTGTTGCCCTGGGCGAAGCTCGATGGCGTGTGGTACAGCGTCGGGAAGTGGCTGTGGTGGAAGATATCGATGACGCCCGGCATCTTGCGGGCCTCGTCGACGCTCAGTTGCGAGACCTTGCCGCTGGCAACGGTACTGAAGACGCCGTAGCCGTAGGCCAGGTTGGGCGGCAGGTTGTCGGCGGCATAGTTGGCGCGGCCGGAGAGCTTGTCCGGGCCGTCGATACGCGGCACGCCGGCGCCGATGATGCTCTGCTGTTTGTCGCTCATGTTCGATTCTCCTCGCAAGCAATCAGGCGGCGGTCAGATCGGAAAGATTGCGCACGATGGCCTGCTGGCCGAGCGGAATCTTGTAGCCGTTGTGGGCGTAGGCGATGGCATTCTCGAAAGCGAGCTTTGCGGCGTCGGCAAAGAGCTGCTCGCTCGCGGTCTTTCCCTTGAGCGCCGCCTCCACCTCCGGCGCGCGCCAGGGCTTGGTGCCCACGCCGCCCATGGCCACGCGGGCCTCGCGGATGGTGTTGCCATCCATCCGCACGATCACCGCGCTGGAGGCGAGGGCGAACTGATACGACTGGCGATCGCGCAGCTTGAGATAGCCCGACCGGCTGCCCTCGAGCGGCGCGTCGAGGATGACGTGGGTGATCAGCTCGCCCGGTTCCAGCGCGTGTTCGCGTTCCGGCGTATCGCCGGGCAGCAGATGGAAGTCGGCGAAGTCGATCTCGCGGGTGCCTTCCGGCCCCTGAACCTCGACGGTGGCGCCGATCGCGGCCATCGCCACGCACATATCCGAAGGGTGGGTGGCGATGCAGGCGTCGCTGGTGCCGAGCACCGCGTGAACGGTGCGGTTGACGCCGCCGATCGCCGCGCAGCCGCTGCCCGGTTCGCGCTTGTTGCAGGCGGAGACCCCATCTCGGAAATAGGGGCAGCGCACCCGCTGCATGATGTTGCCGCCGGTGGTGGCCTTGTTGCGCAGCTGGGTCGAGGCGCCGGCCAGCAGGGCCTGGGACAGCACGGCGTAGTTCTCGACCACGCGCGCGTCCCGCGCCAGGGCGGTGTTGGTCACCATCGCACCAATGCGCAGGCGGCCATCGTCGAGGCGCTCGATCTCGTCGAGGGCGACACCGTTGATGTCGACGATCTTGTCGGGCTGCATGACGTCGAGCTTGACCAGATCCAGCAATGTGGTGCCACCGGCCAGGAACGAGACGGCGCGGTCGCTGCCGTGGGCGGCGACCGCCTGCTGCGCGCTGTCGGCGCGGGCGTATTCGAAATGTCTCATGCGTTGCCTCCCTGCACGTTGCCTCGAACGGACTGAATGGCCGCGACGATGTTCTTGTAGGCGCCGCAGCGGCAGATGTTGCCGCTCATCGCCTCGCGCACGTCGGCATCGCTGGTGCCGATCGATTCGTCCTGCAGGATCGCCACCGCGCTCATCATCTGCCCAGCGGTGCAGTAGCCGCACTGATAGGCATCGTGTTCGAGAAACGCCTGCTGAATGGGGTGCTGCTGGCCATTCTTCTCCAGCCCCTCGACGGTGGTGATCTCGTCGCCGTCGTGAGTGACCGCCAGGCTCAGACACGAATTGATCGAAGTGCCGTTGACCAGGATCGTGCAGGCGCCACACTGGCCGTGATCGCAGCCCTTCTTGGTACCGGTGAGACCGAGACCGTGGCGCAGCGCGTCGAGCAGAATCACGTTGGGGGTCACGTCCAACTGCTGACGCTGGCCGTTGACGGCCAGCGTAATGCGCTGTTTACCCTTCGCGGGCGGCGCATCGGTCTGCGTTGCCGGCTGGTCCGGCGAGCCGGCGTAGCTCACCTGGGAGAGCGCCGGGGCCGCCGCCACGGCCAAGCCGGAAACCCCCGCCGTCTGCAGAAACCGCCGGCGGCCCGGAGAGCGGGGCTGAGTCGAGTCGTTTCCGGGCTCGTAGATACCCACGCCCGTGCTCGATCGTTGATTATCGTCCATGGAGTCATCCTCATCAGTTTCCGCCCGATCCTGTTCGTTATTGCTATCGAGTCGTTATCGCTATCGAGATCGTTCGTGTCGGGCGCGCCTCATGTCGCCCGCGCGCGTTTGGCAAGCCCGCGAGGCAGAGGCAGGCAGCGAGAGTTCGCTGGCCGGGGAGTCGGTTGGACGCCGTCGTGTCAGGCGGCGGCATCACAGTCAACTTAGAGGAGGTTGGCGATGGTCGCAAAGCGACGGATGGCATTCAGGAGCAATCCGCCGCGATCGTGGAGGAATGAGCATGATGCTCAACAGGCTGGCCTTTTTACCTACACTACCGTATGTTTTTGCCGAACCCGCTTCGTCACAGGGATATGAGACATGACTGCTTCACGGAATGGCATCTGGTTGCTGGCAATCGCTGGTGGCCTATCGATCAGCGCCTCGGCCGCCGCCGCCCAGCCCGAATGGGAAGGCACCGTCGGCGCCGGGGCCATCTACAGCCCGGACTACCTGGGTAGCGACGACTATGAATGGAACGCCTGGCCGTCGCTGGATGCCACCTACGGCGACACCTTCTTCGTCAGCGTCACCGACGGCATCGGCTGGAACGTGATCAAGCGGGACAACTGGCGGGTCGCGCCGTTCATCGGCTACACCTTCGGCCGTGACGATACCGGCGACATCGATGACCTCGACCAGGTTGACGGCGGCGCCACCGCCGGACTCCGCGTCAGCTATCTCGACGAGGCGTGGCGCTACAGTGCCGCTGCGGAGACGCCCTTCAGCGGCGATATCGATGGCTACCGCGTCAGGTTCAAGGCGACTCATGTCACCAAGCTCGGCGAACGCATGGCCTTCACCATCGGGCCACGTTTCGAGTACACCAGCGCCGCCTGGACGGACGACATGTTCGGCGTCTCGAACCGCGAGAGCGCGCGCTCAGGTATCGATGCCTATGACCCGGATGACGGCTATTTCTCGATCGGTGGCGACGCCTCGCTCAGCTACTACCTCACCCGGCAGTGGTCGATCACCGGCTTGGTCGGCGTCTCGCGCCTGACCGGCGATGCCGCAGACAGCTCGATCGTCGACGATATCGGCGATGCGACCCAGTGGCGGGCGGGCGCGTTCGTCAATTATCATTTCTAGGTCGTAGAGATCTAAATTCTAGCGACGTAATCTTAGAGACATAAAAGCGCCCGCCCCGGTGTCAGCCGGGGCGGGCGCTGTCGTTTCTCAGCGTACAGTGCCTAAGGAAGCGCTGAATAAATCGCCGAACGAGATGAAGGGCAAGGCGCACGGAACGCAGAAGGCGAGACATAACATGGGGTTAAGCGAGCTTTCGACCGGGCTGGCGTTCCAGTACCGCGCAACGCAGCCATTCGCTCGTGCAGGCATTTATGCAGTGGTTCCCTAGCGGCGCTTCAGCTCGGCGCCGAACTCCAGCATCCGATCCAGTGGCACCAGCGCACGCGCGGCAATCTCGGGATCGACGTGAATCTCCTGGCCGCAGCCGTTGGCGTCTTCGAGTACCGCCAGCGTGTTCTCCAGCCCGTTCATCGCCATCCACGGACAGCTGGCGCAACTGCGACATGTCGCACCGTTGCCCGCCGTGGGCGCAGCCATGAAGGTCTTGTCGGGCATCAGCTGCTGCATCTTGTAGAAGATGCCGCGATCGGTGGCGACGATGAAGCTGGGGTTGTCGAGCTGCTGCGCCGCCGCGATCAGCTGCGACGTCGAGCCGACCACGTCGGCGACCTCCACCACCGACGCCGGCGATTCCGGATGCACGAGCACCGCGGCTTCCGGATGCAAGGCCTTGAGCTCGAGAAGCCCCTTGGCCTTGAACTCGTCGTGGACGATGCACTCGCCCTCCCAGCAGAGCACGTCGGCACCGGTGCGCTCGCGGACATAGTTGCCCAGATGGCGGTCCGGCGCCCACAGGATCTTTTCGCCCTGCCGGTCGAGATGGTCGATCAGCTCCACCGCGATGGAAGAGGTCACGACCCAATCGGCGCGCGCCTTCACCGCCGCCGAGGTGTTGGCGTAGACCACCACGGTACGCT
>NZ_CALFQK010000054.1:0-16474 GCF_937921195.1 uncultured Salinicola sp. | reverse complement strand
CCAGCCGCTGAGGCCCAGCAGAAGCACGATGAGGCCACTCAAGATGAACGCTCCGACCGCCTCGGCGAACGGTATCGTTACCAGCGCGGCGCTCATGATCGCCGCCCCCGGGATGGAATAGGCTCCCGTGATGGGTTGGCGATATCTAAGCGCCATGATCAGGCTGATCAGACCGCCGAGAAAATAGACCGCAAATAACCACGCCACCGTCTGCCCATTGGTCAAATGTCCCGCGTTCGCCGCACTGATCACGATCAGCGCGGGTCCCGAGCAACCGAACAGCGCTGCAACGATTCCGGTACTGATGGACTTGAAGGAAAGAGCCGAACGCAGGTCTTTCCCCCAATGGATACGGTCTCCTCCCGGCAACGCAGCCCGGGTATCTTTTTGAGACATGGCGTGACTCCTCGTTATCGTTTTCTAGTTATCGTGTCGTTGCTGGTCAGCGTTCAGCGGTCACCGAATTTACTCCCCGCGGAACACCGCCTTGCGTTTGGCATGAAAGGCTTCGACCCCTTCGCGGAAGTCGTTCGAGCTGCGCAGACGGCTGTAGCAGTGGCCTTCCATCTCGATGGCAACCGACAGCGGCGAGTCTTCGTTGTCGTTGATCAGCTTTTTGGCGGTGCGCTGTGCCAGCGGCGAAAAGCGACGCAACTCCTCGACCAGCGAGCGGGTGGCGGCTTCCAGCTGATCATCCGGTACGCATTCGGTAGCGATACCCCACTCCAGAGCCTGCGCCCCGGTAATGCGCTTGGCGCGCATGACCATGTGCTTGGTGCGGGTGATGCCGATGATCTTCTGCAGTCGAGCGGAGCCGCCGGATCCCGGAATCTGGCCCAGGTTCTGCTCGGGCAGGGCGTAGCGTGTGGTTTCAGAGGCGATGCGGAAATCACACGCCAGCGAAAGTTCGAAGCCGACGCCGAAGGTATAACCGCGATTGGCGACGATGACCGGCTTCTCGCACCGTGCCGGTGCCGCCACGTTCCACGCCAGCTTGGAGACATGTTCCGGCGAGGCCTCCAGAAACCCCTTGATGTCACCGCCGCTGGAGAAATGCTCTCCTTCGGCACGCAACACGATGACTCGCACATCGTCGTGGGCGTCGAGCGCCTCGAATACCTGCTGCAGCACCTCCCGCTGCGACATGGCGATCACGTTGAGCGGCGGACGATTGAGAACAATATCGGCTCGCTCGTGATCGGCATCGATTTGCACCTCGAAGCCGTCGAACTCGGAAGCCAGAAAATCCTTGATCGCGGGTTGAGTCATGACAGTTCCTTGATTGGGTTGAATCGTGAGCGGGTCGTGGATCGGATCGAACGTGAATCGGATGCGAACCGACAGTCAATCGGTGGCCAGGGAGTCGGCGCGGTCATCGAGAAGCACGCGACGCAGGACCTTGCCAACGGCGGATTTGGGAATGTCTTCGACGAAGATGTAGCGGCGCGGGCGTTTGAAGCGTGTGAGGCCAGCTTCGTTGCAGTGCTCGCTCAGAGCGTTTTCGTCCACCGCGCCACGCACCTTGACGAACGCCGTGACGATTTGGCCCCACTGCTCGTCGGGCAGCCCGGCGACCACCACTTCCTCGACCTGCGGATGCAGCGAGAGCACGTTCTCGATCTCGGCGGGGCTGACGTTCTCGCCGCCGGTGATGATCAGGTCGTCGACACGGCCGGTGACGAACAGATCGCCGTCCTCGTCCAGGTAGCCCATGTCGCTGGTGAAGTACCACCCATCGCGGAGCGACTTCTGGTCGGCTTCGGGGCGCCGCCAATATCCCGAAAAAGCCTCGTCTCCGGCCAGATCGGCGATGATTTCACCCTCTTGTCCCGCCGGCAGGACTTCGTCGGGGGATGCCGCATCGACCGGCACCACCCGGATGCGTTGATTGAGCGAGGCGCGACCGGAGGAGCCCGGCTTGCGGTTGGCTCGTTGATCAATGGTGAACGTGTATATCTCGGAGCAGCCGTAGTGATTGACGAACAGACTCGGCTCAAAGGCAGCTTCGACGCGGGCCATCAGTCCGGCGCTCATCGCCGCCCCGGCGAAACCGATCTTGTCGACGCTGGCCACACGCTCGGCACGGAAGGTCGGATGCTCGATCAGCATGTGATAGAGCGTGGGAACGAGATAGAGGTTGGTCACCCGATCGCGCTCGATCGCTTCCAATGTGGCTTCCGGGTCGAAGCGCGGCACGCAGACGAAGGCGCCATCGATCAGCGCCATCGACAGCAGCGAACGTACCCCCATGGTGTGATAGAGCGGCATCACGCCTAGCGTGCGTTCGTCGTGGCGATAAAGATTCTGGGCCACGTGCGCCATCGCCGCAGCGCGCTCCGCTTGGTGCGTTCGCGGTACGCCCTTGGGCCTTCCGCTCGTGCCCGAGGTATAGAGCATCAGCGAGATATCTTGGGGTCGAGCGCGACACAGCGTCTCGCCCTGCCCGCCGAGCAGCGACTCGAATGCCACGGCCGCGTCGTCGCCGCAGCCGCCCACCGCGATACGAGAAATGGCGTAGGCTTCCTCGCAGGCCAGAACTGCCTCGGCGCCTGCGGCATCGAACGCGACACCACGGGCCTCGGCGTCTTCCAGACAGTAGCGCACGTCCCGGTCCGTCGAGCGCCAGTTGATCGGGGTGACGATAATGCCGGCAAACTGACAGGCCCAATGCAGCGTTGCCATCTGCCAACGGTTTTGCATTACCACGATCAGATGGTCTCCACGGCCCAGCCCCAATGCTTCCAGCCCGCGTGCCACGCTCTGGATATCCTCGAGCCATTCGGCGTAGCTGCGCCGGAACTCACCATCCGTGATCGCTATCGACCGCGGACGTCGTTCTACCGTTGCGAGAAAACTGCGGCCAAGGTCGAACATTAGGGTGCCTCCTGTCGATTGTTCTGTCTGGCCCGGGCCACTGCCAGCACGGCCTGGACGATGCCGGTGTAACCGGTACAGCGGCAGAGATGACCCGACAGCATGTCGCGCACCTCGGCTTCGCTCGGGTCCGTCACGCGGCCCAGAAATTCGTGGCAGGACATCAGTATCCCCGCCGTGCAGAATCCGCATTGCAGCGCGTGATGTTCCCGAAACGCGCGCTGCAGATCGCCCATTTCGCCCTCTTTTGCCAACGACTCGATCGTTTCCACACGACGGCCTTCGACTTGTACGGCGAGCATCAGGCACGATCGTGTGGCGCGTCCGTCGACCATCACGGTGCAGGCGCCACATACGCCATGCTCACATCCGACGTGTGTCCCGGTAGCGCCGAGCGAGTGCCGCAGGAAGTCGCACAGCTGCGTGCGCGGTTCGGCATAGGCACTGCGCTCGCGACCATTGAGCGTTAGCGTGACGCGATAGCGTTCATCGAGCCGGACGTACATCGGCGGTCTCCTCCTGGACGATCTCTTCGGTCATCAGTCGCCGTCCCATTTCTCGTACCAGGTGACGGCGGTAAGTGGCAGAGGCGTGGATGTCGTCCTGCGCCCCGAGAGACCAGGCCAACGTGTTGAGGGCGTCGTCGAGGTCGACGTCGCGGGGAATGCGTCGCACCACGGGCCGGTCGGCGACACCGCCCACGCCGAGGCGGTATTCGGTTTCGCCGATGTCGACAGCCAAGGCGACGATGGCGAAATCACCATGGCGCATGGCGACCTCCTGGAAGCGATAGCGATGCCCTGCCTTGCTGAGCGGAAAGCGCACTTCGGTGATCAATTCGTAGGGACGTCGAGCGGTGGTCAAGATCCCCTGAAAGAAGTCATCCCCGGTCACGCGACGCGGTTTACCACGCTTCGTCTCCAGCACCACTTCACCGCCCAGCGTGGCGAGGCATAGCGGCAGCTCGGCACTGGGGTCGGCATGCGCGATGGATCCGCAGACGGTGCCGCGATTGCGGGTCTGGAAATGGCCGATCCAGGGCAGCATCTGTGCCAGCAGCGGCACTTCGTCAGCGAGTGCGGCGTACTCCGCCAGTTCGGCCTGGGTGGTGGCAGCGCCTACCGCAAGATAACCGTCGCGTCGCTCGATATAACGCAGCTCTTCGACGGCACTGATGTCGATCAGCACCCGGGGCTGACTCAGGCGCATGTTGAGTACGGCCATCAGCGATTGGCCGCCGGCGATGATTCGAGCATCTTCCCCGCGTTCGACCAGTTGCTCGATGGCCTCGCGACGGGTCGTGGGTCGGTAGTAATCGAAGGCAGCTGGTTTCATTGGTCACCTCCGCGCTTGCCGGTCAGAGCGCGCAATCGTTGCCATAGCGATCCTTTGCTCGTGCTGCCACTCAACCGTTGCGAGAGCCGCGAGAAGATCTGACCGATGAGCATCTTCGAGGCGCTGGAGAGCATGCGTCCGCCCACCGAAGCGATCTTGCCGCCCACCGTCACCTCGTAGTCGTAATCCAGGCGGGTCTTGCCGCCTTCGATTTCGCTGAATCGAATTTTTGCCGCCCCAGCGGCATCGCCCATCCCGCTCTTGCCAGCACCGGAGAGACGCAGCGAGTGCGGTGGCTCGAGTTCGGTCAATTCGACGCGGGCATCGAAGCGGGCCCGGATCATGCCGACACCGACGGTGACGTCGGCGCGATAAGCGTTGTCGCCGGTCAGTTCCAGAGAATGGCAGCCCGGTATCATGGCTTTCAGCGTGTCGGGATCGAGAATGCTGGCGAAAACCTGCTGCGGCGACGCGGGAATTTCGACACTGTCACTGGCGCTCAGCTTGGAACCTCCACCCGCCGACGCCTGCGCGTTCTCTTCAGCCACACCTTCCGGCCTTGGCGGTTCCTCGATCCCCATCAGCATGCGGACTTTCGATGGCGTCAACGGCAGCTCGATGGCCCCCGGTTCGACCGCGTCACCCAGCGCATCTGCTACCGCGTTGGCAATGCACACCGGCGTACTCATGTTGTTGCCTTCACCGACGCCTTTCGCCCCAAGCGGCGTGAATGGGGAGGGCGTTTCCATGTGCAGAATGGTCGGATCCGGCACTTCAACGGTCGTGGGGATCAGGTAATCGGCCAGCGTGCCCGAGGCAAAGCTGCCATCCTCGTTGTAATGGAAGGCCTCGTAGAGCGCGGCACCTACCGCCTGAGCGAAAGCGCCGCGCACCTGCCCGTCCACCAGCTGCGGATTGAGCATGCGTCCGGCGTCATGCAGCGTGACGTAGCGGTCGATCGTCACGCGACCGGTAAGCGAATCGAGCTCCACGCCGCAATAATCGAAAATGAAGCCGTAGCAGAGCGAGCTGTTGATACGCTCGTCGTCATCGGGCGCCGTCAGTTCGGCCGGCGTCCAGAAGGCGGTTTCGCGCAACCCGCCCGTTTCACTCTCAGGCAGCGTTCCCGGCGCCCAGTGAGTCGCGCCGGCGAGACGCTGAAATGACGTGGAGTGGACACCGTCGGCGGTATAGATTCGCCCGTCGCCGAAGCGGATGTCCTCGACCGACACCTGCCACTGTTGCGCGGCGATGGCGTCCAGACGCGCCCGAATCTTGAGCGCCGCGTTATGGACGGCGCCAGCCACCGCACCGGCAAAACGACTGGAATAGTTGCCCGAGGCGATCGACCAGGCATCCTTGCCGGTATCGAGCTCTACATCGACGCGAATGCTCTCGAGAGGAATTCCCAACACGTCGGCGACCACCTGGGCCGCGACGGTTCGATGCCCCTGACCTTGGGGCGTGGAAGAGACGTGGACGCTGACGCTACCCAGCGGGTCGACACTGATGGTGGCGGTACTCACCGCGCCGTTCTTGGGCCCGGCACGGCGCCGCTCCTCCGGCGTCTGCGCCATGGTGATGTAACCCATGTTGGAGATCGACGGCTCCACGGCCACCGTATAGCCGATTCCGTAATGGCGACCTTCGCGACGGGCAGACTCCCGACGCTGGCGCAACGCTTCGAGGCCGCCCTGCTCGACACCAAGTTCGATGCCGCGTCGATAATCACCGGAATCCAGTAGCGCCCCGGCGGAGCAGCGGTAAGGAAATGCTTGAGTGGGTACCAGGTTGCGACGAATCACATCGAGCGGGTCAAGGTCCAGCGTCACGGCAATACGCTGCATCAGTCGCTCCAGTGCGAAGTAGACCTGAGGCCCGCCGAACCCACGATTGAGGCCGGTCGGCATCTTGTTGGTCATGACGATACGGTTGCGAACCTGGAGGTGATGAATGTCGTAAGCGCCAGTGACATTGCCGTGCATCCGATAGGTGGTGGCAGGCTCCGGGGCCCGTAGATAGGCGCCGCAATCATCGAGCTGATCGAAACGCAAGGCCGAGACACGCCCGTCGCTCGCAAAGGCCGCTTCAATCGTGGTGACTCGGTTGGTGGCCGACGATGCGCCCTGCAAATGCTCGAGCCGATCCTCGACCCACTTTACCGGCGCCCCGACCTTGCGTGCCGCCAGCCCCATCATCACGACATAAGGAAAGACGCCCTGCTTGATTCCGAAGCTGCCGCCGGAATCCGGCGGCGTACGCAGTCGCAGACGATTGGCGGGCACCTGCAGGGCACGCGCCATCACCGAATGAATCGCATAGGGCCCCTGGAAGTTGGCCATGACGTCGTAGCCACCCTCGGCGGGATCGTACTGACCCAAAACGACGTAGCACTCTATCGGCGTGCAGGCACTACGGGGGTAACGCACCTTGAGGGAAAGTCTGTGCGCTGCCTGCTCGAAAGCGGTATCCGCATCGCCATAATTGAAATAACGATCATTGACGACGTTACTGCCGACGGCCTCGTGCAGTACGCTGGCGTCGTCGTTAGTGGCCATTTCGGGATCGATGGAGACACCAAGAACGTCGTATTCGACCTCGACGGATTCGAGGGCGTCCTCGGCCAGATAACGGTCCTCGGCGATGATCACCGCCACCGGTTCACCGACGTAGCGAACCTTGTCGACCGCCAGACACCAGTGCTCCATGGGCTGACGTACCCCCACGGGAAATGGCGCTGCCCAGCGCTTGACGTCTTCGCCAGTCAGCACACCTCGCACGCCCGGTATCTGCAAGGCAGCCTCTATCGCGACCCGCTGGATTCTGGCGTGCGCATGGGGCGACCGAACGACCGCCGCATGCAGTGTTCCCGGCGGGACGGCGAGATCGTCAGCGTAGCGCCCTAGGCCTCGTAATAACGCCTCGTCTTCGACACGCGGTTGACGCTTGCCGACGTAGGAGCGCGACTGCTGATGATGAAGCGGTGCTGCTGAATTCATCGAAGCCCCCTCGGTGGGCGTGAACCTGTGCCGAGGAGTCTATGATCGAGGGGGATTTCGATGCATTGCCGGTCGATACGGAATTTAGCCGCAGAGTCGGGCGGTTTACCGCTGAGTCTGATTTCAAGACCAAGGTCTAAAGATGGCTACCACTCGAAACCGGCGAGCGCTTCGATCTTGAATCTGAAGTCGCGTAAAGGAATGGAGCCTGGGAGATAGGCGATGAGAGAAACGGGCCTGCGTGGGGGAGCAGGCCCGGGAGGGTAGTGATCGGCTCCGCCGAGCCCAATCAGCGAGAAGCGATGATCTCTGCGGATACAGGCGAAGGCGAGAAAGAACTCACTCCCGAAAGTTGTCGTACTGCAGCGGCAAGTCGGGACCCTGCTCTCCCTTGAGCAACGCGATCGCCTGCTGCAGGTCGTCGCGCTTCTTGCCGCTGACGCGGACCTTGTCGCCCTGGATCGCCGGCTGCACCTTGAGCTTCGAGTCTTTCAGCAGCTTGACGATCGCCTTGGCGTCGGGCTGTTCCAGGCCCTGCTTGAGCTTGACCTGCTGGCGCGCCTTGACCCCGGAGGTCTGGGCGTCCTCGATCTCCATGCAGCGCGGGTCGATACCGCGGGCGATCAGCTTGTTGCGCAGCACATCGATCATCTGCTGGAGCTGGAACTCGGCGTCCGCCTCGATCGACACGGTCTCGCCCTCCAGCGAGAAGCTGGCATCGACGCCGCGGAAATCGAAGCGGGTCTGTATCTCGCGGTTCGCCTGGTCGACGGCGTTGGTCGCTTCATGGCGATCGAATTCGGAGACGATATCGAAAGACGGCATGGGGATACTCCTCAGTAAAAAATCCACCGCAGATGCGGCGAGGGTCAGTCGGCTGACGCCGTATCGGGAGCGTCGAGTCGCTTGTCCATCTGCCAGGCGGCGCAGCCATCGGCATAATAGTCGTCCAGCCAGCGATGGGCGATGAATCCCATCCGGCGATAGAGCCCCATCGCGACACGGTTGTCGGCACGCACCTCGAGCAGCAGGCGCTGGCTGCCACGCTCCCGTGCGACCTCTTCCAGCGCCTGGAGCAACTCCCGCCCCAGCCCGGTGCCGCGAGCGGCCGGATCGACACAGAAGGAGTAGAGCCGCGCCGTGACGCTGTTGCGCCGAAACAGCAGCGTGCCGTAGCCGACGACGCGCTGATCCTCGCCAACGGCCAGCAGGTTGACGGCATTGGCGCGGGTCAGCAGGTGCGCCAGTTGGCGGCGGCTGAAGCGATCACTGTCGAAGCAGCGTTCTTCCAGTTGGTACAAGGCGTCGCAGTCGGCGGGTAAGCCGCGACGAAGCGTGCGGAGCATGCGTGCGCTCTCATCAGATTCATCTAGAATTTCAGTGTCTTCAGGCCTTCATCGCCCTGAAACCGCGCCGGCGGGCCTCAAGAGGGGCCTTTCAAGCGCCGACGATGCTGAAATTATTTCACGCCGGCAATGACTTGTCGCCGCCTTCCCGTCGTCGCATGCTGTCTCCCCCGCAGCCCCGACGCCTGCCGTATCGATCACCGCCGCTTCCCATCGGAAGACCGCGGGACAAGGAGCCACCGATTTCATGTCACGCCTGCGTATCGTCGTCGACCGCCTTGCCGACTGGCAACCCTACTACCCTTCCGAGGATCTGATCAGCGCCGACGCGTTCCTGGCGCTGGACGGCGCGGCGGCGGCGGATGACGCCACCCACGTCATCAACCTGTGTGCCAACCTCGACTACCTGGAGACCGGCTACTACGTCTCGTTGCTGGCCCAGGCCCGTGACCAGCGCGTCCTGCCCAGCGTGGAGACGCTCAACCAGCTGTCGCGCAAGGCCCTGATCGACATGCAACTGGCGGCCATCGATCCGTTGTTGATGGAACTGAACAAACGCGGCGTGCTGGCGGGCGACGCCTTCACCCTGCGCGTGTTCTTCGGTGAGTGCCGGGAGCCAGAGCTGCAGCGTCTGGCTAGAAGGCTGTTCGAGCGCCTGCCCCATCCATTGCTGGAAGCCCGCTTCGAGAGACGCCAGAACGTCTGGCGGCTGGCGCGGCTCAAGCCGCTGGCACTGACCGCGCTGCAGTCCGGCGAGGAGGATCTGTTCGCGACGGCGCTGAACCGTCATTCGACCCGGGTCTGGCGCACACCGCGCGCCCGCCGTCGCTACCGTTTCGATCTGGCGATCCTGGTCGATCCGCAAGAGGCGTTGCCGCCCAGCAACCGGGGAGCCATCAAGCGTTTCATCCGCGCCGGCCGGCGGCTGGGCATCGATGTCAATCTGATCACTCATCGCGACGCCGGTCGGCTGGCCGAATTCGACGCCCTGTTCATCCGCGAGACAACCCGGCTGGACCACCACACCTATCGCATGGCCAAGAAGGCCGAGCACGAGGGGCTGGTGGTGATCGACGACCCGCAATCGATCCTGCGCTGCACCAACAAGATTTTTCTCCACGAGCTGCTGGGCACCCACAAGATTCCCGCGCCCCGTGGCCAGCTGCTGTATCGCGGCGACATGGACCGGCTCGACGAGAAGCTCGCCCACCTGGAGTATCCGCTGGTGCTGAAGGTGCCGGACGGCGCCTTTTCCAAGGGCGTGGTCAAGATTCGATCGCGGGAGGAGCTGGTCGCGGAGGCCCCCAAGCTGTTCGAATCCTCCGCCCTGCTGCTGCTCCAGGAGTGGCTGCCCACCGACTTCGACTGGCGCATCGGCGTGCTCGACGGCCAGATGCTGTTCGCCAGCCGCTACTACATGGCTCGCGGCCACTGGCAGATCTACGACCACTCCAGCGGCAAGACGCGTAGCGGAGGGTTCACCACCCACGATCTGTCCGAAGTGCCGCCACCGGTGGTCAAGGCAGCGCTGCGGGCGACCAGGCTGATCGGCAACGGCCTCTACGGGGTCGATCTCAAGCAGATCGGCGACCGCGTCGTGGTCATCGAGGTCAACGACAATCCCAATCTGGACGCGGGGGTGGAGGACGCGGTGCTGAAGGATACGCTCTACGACCGGGTGATGGCGGTGTTCCTGAAACGCATGGAGCGCCAGCTCGAGCACAAGCCGCGATGACGCTCCTGGTTCAGGCCGCTTCGGCGCTCACCGCGACCTGATAGCCGGCGAATTTGCGCAGGTTGACGACGCCGGTATCGAGGATCAGGTACTGCCCCTTGAGCCCCATCAGGGTGCCCTCGATGCGGGGCGTCTTGTCGAAATTGAACGAGACGATCTTGCGCGGCCACTCGAGCACCGGGTAGTCGATCGATAGTGGCGCGGCAGCATCGACCGCCTGGATGGCGTCGTGACCGAACCGTCGACGCAGCTCTCCGAGACCGGGCTCGAGCGATGCCAGCAGCCGATCGCGCTCGGCAACCAGGTCGAGCGGTTCGACCTCGCCCTTGAGCATCGCCCGCCAGTTGGTGCGATCGGAAACCTGCGCCTTGAACAGCGTCTCGACGAAACCCGACTGCTGACGGGTCTCCACGTCGAGAATCGGCAGCGCCTGGATCGCCCCCTGGTCGAGCCAGCGTGTCGGCATGTTGGTGCCACGCGTGATACCGACCTTGAGTCCGGAGGCGTTGGCCAGATACACGGTGTGCGGACGAAAGCAGTGACGTTCCCCCCAGGCGGGATCGCGGCAGGTGCCCCGGAAGTAGTGGCAGGTCTCCGGGCGCATCATGCAGAGATCGCAGTGCGCCAGCGACGAGAAGCAGGGATAGCAGTGCCCCTGACCGAAGCTCTTGCGCGTGGCCCGACCGCATTCGATACAGTGGATCTCGCCGGTGTGGCGCAGCACGATACGCCGGCCCAGCCAGGCATTGAGACCCACGCGCTGGTCGCCGGCCCGCAGCGTGTACTCCGCCGGGCGCCCCGCCGCCGGCAGGCGGATATCGAGCTTGCGCAACGGGCCCTGGGCCCGGTCATGCCGGCCCTCTCCCGGGAGGTACCCGCCACCGGAACGCGACAGCGGGATCAGTTGATCCATTTGACCGCGGCTTCCTCGGCGGAAGAGTGGCCGCCGGAAGCGCACTCGTTGCGTTCCAGATAGCCGACGCGCTGCGCCGAGGGAACGTCGTGGATCATCTCGTACTTGATCACGGCCTCCATGCAGAGTTCGGTCTGCTCGGCGCTGAGCCGGCGGCCGTCCGGCCATTTGCGACGCTCGATGGCCTGCTTGAAGTTCTGGTACATCTCCGGCGTCATCTGCGCGACCATGCGGTCGAAATTCATCTCGCTCATTTCCTGTCTCCCGAGGCGTCGTGGCCGGCGCCTCCCGATGCGTTGCGGCTGGCGAACCAGCCCATGATCAACCCGATCAGCAGTCCCCCCAGATGCGCCTCGTTGGCAACGTTGCCGAAGCCGAAGGCATCGCCCAGGCCGGTCATGGTAAAGACCATCCAGCCCAGCATGAAGACCATCAGCATCTGGGGCACGAAGAGGCCGCTCTCGGGCCGGCGACGGGACATCAGCCAGACGTAGCCGAGCAGCGCATAGTCGACGCCGGACATTCCCCCGAACAGCACGGTGCCGGTGAAGTATTGGGCCAGATTCGAGAACAGCGCCGCCACGACGACGATGAGGCCCAGCCGGCGCCAGCCCTGGATCGACTCCACCTGCCGGCCGAAATACCACACCCACAGCATGTTGAAGATCAGGTGCATCCAGCCGAAGTGCAACAACGCCGGCGTGAACAGCCGCCATACCTGGCCGCCGGCCAGGGTGTCGGAGACGATGTCGCCTGGCACCAGCCGGCGCCCCATCACCTCGAGAGGCACGATGGTGAAAGCGCGGACGATGGCGTCGCCGGCAAACGTCATGCAGAGAAAGACCGCCACGCAGGCGGCGATCAGCCCTGCCGCGAGCGGGGCCTGACCAAAAGCCTGGCCGGTGATGCTGGGCCGCCGACGAGGTGCCGACGGGGCAGCCGACGTCTCCAGCTCGCCGCGATGCCACAGCTCGATCAGCCGCGCCGCCTCGTTCCGCTGCTCGGGGTCCGCCAGCCACAGCACCTGCAGATCGGCCTGCTGCGTGAAGCGGTGGCCGATGTGATGGGCCCACATCGCCTGTCGGAGCGGACGCGTATCCAGATCGCCGGGCAGTTCGATTAACTTGTACATGGGAAAGGTCCGACCCGATTATCGAGAAAGCGTCGAAGCGAATCGACGACACCGAGGCCGCCGGGCAGACGGCCCGGGGCTCGACGATGTCGATGGTCGTTCGACGCCGCCATTCTACAGACCAGAAAAAGAAAAATCCGGCGGAAGGCCGCCGGATAAGAGCAAGGGATCATTCAAGGGAACACTGACTTTGAGGGTATCCGCCGGGCGGAGTTCCTCGGCGAAGGGAAAAAATCCCAATTTTTTCCCGATTGGCGCCGACGCCGTCATAAAATCCCGGCAAATCAATCGCTAGAATCATTGTAAAAAAATGCAAAAATCGCAGGGACCAAGCTCGCGCCCCCAACCGCGCGCGCCCTCCCTCTCGACGTCGACCCAGACGAAACGGTTGGCATCGAGCCGCTCCTCTCCCTCCCAGCGGTAGGCCACCAGCCGACCGTACTTCACCGCGCTGTAGTCGAGACAGGCGATGTTCGCCCGCGGCAGCGCCGGTACCCCCTTGCACCAGTAGTGGCCCACGAACAGCGGCGGCGCCGATTCCGGGTAGTAGCTCAAGCGCTCCCGCTCGCCGGCGCTCAAGGGGCGATCCTCGAGCCCCAGCGGCAGATTGTCGGGCTGGAACACCACGTCGCCGTAGGTGCGCGGGTTCCGGCACCAGAAATGGGTGCGGAACGAGCGTCGCGTGAAGCCATCTCCGGAGCGGATCTCCACCCCCGGCGGCAACGGCAGTTGGGTGCCGCGTGTCAGACGGTCCAGGATACGCTGCGCCAGGCTGCCGTGCTGGACCGACTCGACCAGAAAGTCGCGATCAATACGGGCATCGGGGCGGCGCGCCAGGAAGGCGGCGATCAGCGGCTCGTCCCAGCATGCGTGGACCACCCGCAATCCCCCCAGGTCGAGGCAGAGCGGCAGTGTCATGAACCAGGAGAGGCAGGTCTCCCACTCCAGCGGAAAGGCGTGAAACTGCTCCAGGGTGCGACCGATGATCCGATTGTTGCGCGGAGTGTGATCCCGTAGCCACTCGCGCTCGCTGTCGCTCGGTGCCTGGTGGCAGTAGGCCAGGGCGTTGACCTCGTGATTGCCCATCACGATATGGGCTTCGCCGGCGTCGACCATGCGCTTGGCCACCGAAACCGCCAGCCGGATGCTGGGACCGCGATCGATCAGATCGCCCAGAAAGATCACGCGGCGGCGCGGGTGACGAAAGACCCCGTCCTCTGCCCGATAGCCCAGCGCCTCGAGCAGGCGTATCAAGGTGTGTCCGCAACCGTGCACGTCCCCGATCAGATCGTAGCCGTCGACACCATCGTCCTGGGCCATGTCAGTCTCCCAGCCTGCTGCTCCAGCCCAGCTTGGAGCGGCAGGCCTCGAAGAAACTGTGTCCACGCGGGTGGATCAACGTCAGCCGCTCGGCCTGACGGCGCACATAGAGCACATCGTCGGGCTTGCAGACGACCCGGGTCTGACCGTCGCAACTGACGTGGGGATAGGCCTGGTTGATATCGCCGATATGGACGCGAATCTCGCTGGCGGCGTCGATCACGATCGGCCGGCTGGAGAGCGTGTGCGGGAACATCGGCACCAGCGTGATGGCCTCGAGCCCCGGATGCACGATGGGCCCGCCTCCCGACAGCGCATAGGCGGTGGAGCCGGTCGGCGTCGCCATGATCAAACCATCGGAGCGCTGGGAGTAGACGAAGCGGTCGTCGACGAACAGCTCGAACTCGATCATCCGGGCCGCCTTGCCGGGATGCACGACGACATCGTTGAGACTGGAGCCGGAGCCGATCAGCCGCTCGCCGCGATAGAGTTCCGCCTCGAGCAGGAAGCGTCGCTCGCTGTCGTACTGCCCTTCCAGAACCTCGGCGACCTTCTGCTCCACCTCGTCCGGCGAGATGTCGGTCAGAAACCCCAGCCGGCCGCGGTTGATGCCGAGCACCGGCGTCCCGCTGTGGCACAGCGCCCGCGCAGCGCCCAGCAGGCTGCCGTCGCCCCCCACCACGATCACCAGGTCGCAGAGCGTGCCCAGCTCGCGGCGGCGGGCCTCGTCGTGGCCGTGTCCCTGCAGCAGCGCGGCAGTACGATCCTCGATCACGATGTCGAGACCACGACGTTCGAGGAAGATCACCAGACGCTTGAGCGTCTCGACCACCTTGTCGCTACCCAGGCGGCCGATCAGGCCGATGGTGTTGAACGATTCCATACAGCGTGTCTCTGCGCGGCGTGACGGCCCGCCATTATGCTGGCTGCGCTTGCCCTCCAGCAAACGCCGGCCCACGATAGGTCGCACGACACACGGTCGCGGTGTGCGCCCCCCCTTGGCAATCGAACAGCACAAACTATTATGACTGAGTCTACGTCATGAAAATGGCGCGGTTAGCTCAAAAAAACGAATTTGTTTACATGCTAACTTCCAAAAATCCTTTATACTTTGGTCGGCCTGGCCAGGGGAATACTAGCAAGCTTAGCCACACCATCGAGCTGTTTCGTCGATGTTTTTTGGCCTGATGCAACATCAGAGCAACGCAGACACAATCGCCAGGTGCAACACATCGCTCTCATCAGGAGACAACAACCTCATGTCGCAATCTGGATCATTCAGGCCGGGCATCATCGTCATGCTCCTGGGCTCGCTCGCCGGGCTCGCCGTGGCACTCTATGCCTATTTCACACCGCTCACCGGGGTCAACGGGTCGCTTGGCGCCCTCGTCGTCATTCTGTCCACGATCGCATTGGCCATCCTGACGCTGGTCCTGGCGCCACTTTCGTGCCGCAGCGGCCGGGTGGCACTGCGCGTGCTGATCCTGCTGGATCTCGTCGGCACCGGCTTCGCCGGGCTGCTGCTGCACCAGTGGTGGCTGACGGCTGCCATGGTGGTGGGCCTGATAGGCCTGCTGCTGGAGATGGCCGGTCGCGCCTCCTCCACCACGCCAGCCCATTCCTGAGGAGCCGAGTCATGCCCATATCCCTGTCACAGCCGTCCACACCGACCCTGAAACTCGCCGCCACCCGCCTGGGTTCGGCCACGGCACTGGCGCTGCTGCTCGCCCCGCTGCCGCTGTTGGCCCAGGATCAGCCCACCGAATCCGACCGGACCTCGACGCGAAGCGAATCCCCGGCATCATCCGAAGCCGCCACTTCGTCCGAGACGGTGCAGGCCGACGATGAGGGTTCCAGGGACCTCGACACGGCGGACGCCAGCGATCGCCAGAATGCCGACCGGGCACCGATACCGCTGGTGCCCGAAAACCCGACCTGGGACAGCTTCCACGGTCAGCTCAACGCCCAGAAGTACAGCCCGCTCGACCAGATCACGGCGGATAACGTCGGTGATCTCGAGAAGGTCTGGGAATTCCATACCGGCGATGTCGCCGATGGGTCCGGCGATACGCCGGCGACCGTGTGGTCGGCGACCCCGGTCTTCGCCAACGACACCATCTACATCGGCACCCCCTTCTATCGTCTGATCGCACTCGATCCGGGTACCGGCAAGGAAAAATGGAGCTTCGACACCAAGTCCTCGCGTGAGGCGCTGACCCAGCCGGTGCTGAAGAACCGCGGTGTCTCCTACTGGGAGGCAGAGAACCCGGTCGCCGGTGAGCCGTGCCAGAAGATCGTCTACATGGGCACCATGGACGCGCAGCTGTTCGCACTGGACGCCGATACCGGCGAACTCTGCAAGGGCTTCGCCGACAACGGCGTGCTCAACGTCAACCAGTGGAACGACACCCACGCCGAGTGGCCGCTCTCCGTGCTGCAGCCGCCGACGGTGGTCGGCGATCACCTGATGCTGGGCTGGGCCGGCATGGACTGGGCCTACGAACAGGCACCGCCGGGAACGATCTTCTCGCTCGACGCCCAGACCGGCGAGCTCGAGTGGACATTCCAGGCGCTCTCCGACGAGATGCGCGAGAAGAGCGGTACCGCCAACGTCTGGACCCACATGTCCGCCGATCGCGAGAACGGCCTGCTCTATCTGCCGGTCTCCTCGCCGTCGCCCAACTACTGGGGCGGCAACCGCACCGAGGAAGCGCCGCTGGCGACGTCGACCACCGCGCTCGACATCGAGACCGGCAAGGTGGTGTGGTCCCGCCAGTGGGTCCACCACGATATCTGGGACTACGACATCAACTCCGCCCC